>JAZLBN010000016.1:0-6793 GCA_045613725.1 Candidatus Gastranaerophilaceae bacterium | reverse complement strand
GGATATTTCCACTGGTGGAAACAGATATTTCCGCCGCACTTTGTTGAAACTGTTGATATACAAGGGATTGAGAGCTGTTTTTTGCTCCTATAATATAATTATAATAGAAATAAAATAGCTATTATAATAGCAAAATTTGTTTTGATTAAAATAGCAAACCGAAGGAAATTAAAGGAATTTAATGAAAATAATGAGAGTGATTTAATTCACTTAAATTAAAAGAAATCAGAAACGGGGAGCGGAATTGCCTAACAAAAAATTCCAATTAAAATCAATTTCTTATAAATTTGCCTCCATCAAACACAAAATATCTTGATTTTCTCCAATAAGTCCTATATAATGAGACTAACTGGAGGTAATAATGATATATTCATTTGATGACTTGGCTGTAAAATATAAGGACTATACCAATATTAAGAACAAAATCAGTCGTGAAGTACATTCTGGAAGATTGATACAAATTGCTCGTGGTTTGTACGAAACAGATGCCAATGTCAGTGGAAAGTATTTGGCTGGAAGAATTTTAGGGCCATCTTACCTTTCATTTGATTATGCATTGTCTTTGTATGGATTGATACCTGAAGCTGTTTATAAGACATATACATCAGCCTCTTTTCAAAAGAGAAAAATAAAAAAATTTGAAAATCATTACGGAATATTCACATATAGGGATATTCCGGCAGATGTTTATCCCTTGGGAATTTTATTATATGAAGAAAATGGCTATTCATATCAAATAGCAACGCCAGAAAAATCTTTATGTGATAAGCTATATACTTTGCCTCCTGTTAAGAATTTGGCAGAGTTTGGTGCTCTTTTGTTTGATGACCTTCGGATAGATGAGAGTGAATTAAAAAAACTTGATAAGGATTCAATTGAAAAATTAGCTCCATTATATCGTACTAACAATTTGAAGTTTTTAGTTAAGTTTGTGAGGAGAATGAAATAATGCAGACCGTTTTAGAACAAATGCTTTCAAAATATAAAACAGATAGTGTTGAAGAAAAGAAAAATGCATTGAAAGAAATTGTACAAGAGGTTGCGTTATGCGGATTAGCACGTGCAGGATTCTTCAAAAATGTAGCTTTTTATGGAGGAACAGCACTTCGTATCTTTTATAGACTTGACCGTTTTTCTGAAGATTTAGACTTTTCATTGATAGAACCTAATGAAAATTTTGAAATACAACGATATTTCTCTGCTTTGGAAAAAGAATTATCCTCTCTCGGTTTACAATTTTCTATTGAAGAAAAACAGAAAACACAAGATTCTGCAATAAAATCAGCCTTTCTGAAAGGAAATACAAAAGAACATATATTGAATGTTTATGGCTCTGATTTGAATATCAATTCAAATGAGGTTATCAAAATTAAGTTTGAAATTGATACAAATCCTCCACCAATGGCAACGTTTGAAAACAAATATCGCCTATTACCATCACCATACCAAGTGAAATTGTACGATATGCCATCATTATTTGCCGGAAAGCTACATGCTGTAATTTGTCGTTCATGGAAAAATAGAATTAAAGGAAGAGACCTTTATGATTATGTTTTTTATTTAGCGCATAATGCAACTGTCAATTTGCCACATTTAAGAGCAAGATTAGAAGATACAGGGATATTAACCTCAAATGATGCTTTTGGAATAAATGAATTACAAAAAATGTTAAAAGAACGCTTTGAAACAATTGATTTTGAGCAAGCCAAACAAGATGTTTTACCTTTTGTAGCGGATAAATCAAAATTGGAATTATGGAGTAAAGACTTCTTTATAGATATTAGCCACAATATAAAAAACAGTAACTAAATTTATAACATCTGAAATCAAATGAAAAGAGCTGAAGGAATTCCTACAGCTCTTATTTGTTAAAAAAACATATTAATGTGAAGTAAAAGGCAATTATTAACTTCACATGTATTTATCAGTCAAACAAGTGAATTTGTTAAAATAAAAAATTACAAGTTGTAATGATAAATACATTTGTAAAGAAGAAAAAGGAGCAAATATGTTAACTTTCAATCCAGAAAACCAGACCTATTCAAAATTAATTCATATTGATGAATTTCCCGAAATGCAAAAGAAAATGGAACAAATTGCCGAGCGAGTGAAGAACGCACCAGTGTTTCCTGTGGCTAATTATGAAAGCGAAGCGGAGCTTTGCATTGATTGTGTTGATGAGATACAAAAGATGATTGAAACGAAAAACTTCCAAATTAACACACCAATAAACCGCCGAAGAGCTACACTTTTCTTGGTCGCTTGCTACTTTTGCTCTACCATAGAGCCAATTGAGTATCTGCTTGAGCAAGGAAGCGAAATCAACCGAACCGATATATTTGGCTATAATGCGATAATGTCAGTGATTTTGAACGAAAATATGACCGATGAGCAAAAACTAGATGTAATTCAGATGTTGATTGACAAAGGTTGTGATGTAAATTGGCTCAATTACCAACGCGAAACAGCACTTCTAATTGCATTAGAACGAATTGAAATAGATATTGCAAACCTACTTTTAGATAATGGAGCTGTGGTTTATAAGGAGTAGCAACAAAATAGAAGATTCCATAACAAAATTAAACAAATCTCACCTCAATTTGTTAAATATCAAAAAACACTTTATTTTTAGTAGAATGAGTATAAAAATACTCATAATGGAATTTTATTTAAGTAAATTTTATGAGAGAAATATGGATGTTGTAGTAATTGGAAATGGTTTTGATTTATTTCATGAATTAAAAACCTCGTATAACAATTTTAAGATGTATCTTACTTTAGAACACCCAGAGTGTATTCAACAAGTAGAAGAATTTATTGATATAGAAAGCAATGCTTTATGGAATAATCTAGAAGCAAGTCTTGCTAAAATTGATTATGAAATGATTTATGAAAAAGCATCTGCTTTACTGGAGTCATATGGTAGTGATGATTGGAAAGATAGATATCATCATGATTTTCAATATGAAATTTGGAAGAGTCTATCTTTTACTAATAATTTAGCAAAATATGCGAAAGAATGGATTAATAGTATAGAAATGAAGAGTAATAAAATCTTGCAAGAATTTACTTTTGAGAATGTACTTTTTATTTCTTTTAACTATACAGATACATTAGAAGAATTTTATAAAATTCCAGAAAACAATATTTTTTATATTCATGGAAAAGCAAAGAGGGATAATGGAATTATTCTTGGTCATAATGCTGAATGTTATTGTTTTAACCAAAATTACATCAGTGATGATATTAGGATTCAAGAAGGAAATATTATTTTAAATCAATCTCAAAAAAACTTAAAAAAACCCTCTGAAGAAATTATATCAACAAATAAAAACTATTTTGAAACTATGGTAGATGTAAAAAATATTTATATTTTAGGACATTCTCTATCTGAAGTTGATGATATATACTTTATTAACATGATTAAATATATACCTAAAAATTGCAAATGGTTTATATCTTATTATAATGATAAATCAAATATTGATGAATTTATTAAAAGACACAATATTAATAGCGAAGTTAATAAAATTAAAATAGAGGATTTTGCATAAAATCATTGAAGACAATATATTAGCACTAAATTCTAATTACACCTTGTAACACCTAATGAGTTTGTCCTGCACCTTGTTTTCTTGCCGTTTTGGTCGGTGTAGGTTGTAACGCCTAGTGAATTTGTACGAGCTTTTATAGTGTTGCCTTTATTATCCTTATAGGTGGTTACGCCGAGTGAATTTGTTCTCGCCGTTCCTCGCAATCCGTTACTTCCGGTATAAGTTGTTGTGCCCAGAGAGTTTGTTCGGGCTCTGACGGTGTTTCCCTTATTATCCTTGATTGTCTTAACCCCGAGAGAGTTTGTGCTTGATTTTATAACCTTTCCGTCACTGTCCTTACAAGTTGTAACTCCCAACGAATTGGTAGAACAACGCATATCAGCCAAAGCCGAGCCAGCAAAAAGCATACAAATCAAAACCAATACATACCGCATCAAAATTATTTCTTTCGCCCAAAAACATAGCAAATAGGATTTGCCATTCCGTGTTTCTTAAATGAATTATGCTTATTTACATATTGCGGATATTGGGATGAAACATCAACACCTTCAAACAACCAACGTTCTCTCCCTTTTTCATCAATTTCATTACTCCACTGAAGCGGTTTATATACAGCTCTAAATATTCCATGATATTCACTGATTACCAACTCAATGTCTTTTATTTTATTATCACTTAACAACCAACTTTTTCGTGTTGCCTCATAAACATCTTTGGCTGTTTCATAAGTTTTGTTTATATTTACAATTAAGCAATTATGAGAAATTTCTTCTTTTGTTATATCATCAACACAATAAAAAGCTTCAATTTCAGATATTGATTTCATACCATTATCAAGAGAATGGTAACCACCCATAATATTTAATAAATTCCTATCACTCCAAGCTCTTGAAGAGAAGATATCTATCAGTGCTGCTTCTAAATGAAATGCTTCAATTTCTGTCAGACCATGTCTAACGATAAATTTTTGAACATCTGCTCCCGATGATTTTATGTCTGCAATTCGTTTGTTTTTTTCTTTTTCTGCAATTTCTTGTTCATGAGCAAACACTCTATTACCACAACCTTTACCAATATAGAATATTTGTTTATTGCGAGAATCAATCAAACAGTACACATAATAACCAATATTTTCTATTGTAGCTTTAGAAAATTCAATAACATCAGACATCAAACATCTCCTTTTTCATCATCTTACAAGCTATATAACGAAAAAACAAAGAAAAAAGTTCAGTTTATGCTCATTTCAAAAAAATTATGAGCTTTTATAAAAACATATTGACTTTTTTAGAGGTTTTGCCCGAAAATTAAAATAATTAAGCAAAATCTATAGAGGATGTTGTAATGTGGACAATCATTATGCGTACGGTTATTGTTGTTGTAATGACAGCATTGTTTTATTTGGGAGCAAGAGTCCCTAATCTGATAAACATAGGTAATTTTGCTGAATGGGGTAGATTCAAACAATTTTCCTTAGGTTTACTGATAATACTTGGTGTTTTTGGTATATTGGTTCTTTGCTTTGATTTTATAAATGCTCTCATTTGTGTAATATATATCGCAATGATTTGGCTTTTATGCGATACAGCTTTTTGGATAATCGGAAAATTTACAAATATAACATTTGAACACTATTATGCAGGTTTGTTAGCCTTAATACTTAGTGTAATCGCATTAAGTCTTGGTTGGTATTTAGAACATAATGTAAAGCAAACTACTTATAATATAACAACTAACAAAGATATATCGGAGTTAAAAGTTGCAATGTTCGCAGATTCTCATGTTGGAACAACTTTTAACGCTGAAGGCTTTGCCAAGCATTTAGAAAAAATTCAAGCTCAAAATCCTGATATTGTTGTGGTAGTCGGCGATTATGTTGATGATGATACAACTAAAGAAGACATGATTGCTGCCACAGAAGCTCTAGGACAATTAAAAACAAAATATGGAGTTTATTATGTTTTTGGCAACCATGATAAAGGATATCATGGGTTTCATCATCGTGGATATGGAGCAGATGAGCTGATTAATGAGCTAACTAAAAACAATATTAAAGTTTTGCTTGATGAAACTGTTTCAATTAATAACGATTTTTATTTAATCGGTAGAAGAGACGCGTCAAGCTATAGAAAACAAAGACTTTTGCGACAATCTATGGAAGAACTGGTTAAAGATTTGGATAAAAACAAATATATGATTGTTTTAGACCATCAGCCGACAGAATATGATGAACAATCAGAAGCAGAGGTTGATTTAGTTTTAAGTGGTCATACACATGGAGGACAATTATATCCGTTTAACCAAGTAGGAAAATGGATTAAAGCGAATGATGCTATTTATGGTCTTGAAAAACGAAAAAATACAAATTTTGTTGTCACCTCGGGAATTTCTAACTGGGCCCTTAAATTCAAAACTGGAACACAATCAGAATTTGTTGTTATCAATATTAAAAACCAAGCTTTAAGGTGAAAACAATGAAAAGAGAAGTTAATTATAAGGAAACAAGCCGAGCGAAAGCTTTTGAACTTTGGATGAAAGCCCCAAATCCGATGGTAACATTCTTCAAGACATTGGATGTTTCCAATCTTGTTAAAATTTCAAAGAAGAAAAAGCTAAAATTTAATATGTTACTAGATTATTGCATCGGTAAAGCCGCTGTTAGCATAAAGGAGTTTTATATACTTCCAGTTGGCAATCAGCTCATACAATATGATAGCATAGCTATTAACACTATTGTTAAAAACAAAGAAAATGAGGTTAGTTCTTGCGACATATTATATACGGATAACTTGGAAACATTTAATCAAGAATATATGAAATATACAAAAGAAGTTTCAGAAACCTGCCAAGATAGAGATTTATCAGAAAATAGTATGGTTATAGGAACATCTGCCATTATTAACACCGAGATTGATGGAGCTGTTGGAATGAATAGCGGAATTTTCAATAATCCGTTTATTATTTGGGGAAAATATCGTAAAAAGCTATTTAGATACTATCTTCCTATATCTTTTCAATTTCATCATACTCAAATGGATGGAGCTCATGCAGGTCAATTTTTAGAAAACCTACAAAATGAGATTAATGGCTTAAAATAAGAGAAAAAACTAATGAATTATAAATTTGGTGTATATGGTGATAGTATTGCATTTGGTTATGGCAACAATAATCAAAGCTGGTTTGATGAGCTTTATTTGGGAAGTAATGCTTTGAAACTCGCTCAAAACGGTGAGAAGATT
>JAZLBN010000015.1:0-29294 GCA_045613725.1 Candidatus Gastranaerophilaceae bacterium | reverse complement strand
TACCCAGGTGGCTTAAAATCAGCTACATTCAAAGAATTGATGGAAAAAGATCCTAGAATTGTTATTGAACATGCTGTACGTGGTATGTTACAACACAATACTTTAGGTGCTGAACAATTCAATAAATTGAAAGTTTACGCTGGTGCTGAGCACCCACATGCTGCTCAAAAACCAATCGTACTTGAAAAGGAGGCTAAATAATGGCAGATACTGAAATCAGAGCAACAGGTCGCAGAAAAACCTCTATAGCAGTTGTAAAATTAGTTAAAGGTAGCGGCAGAATCTTTGTTAACGGTAAAAAATTAAGAGATTATATCGGAAACAGACCAGCTATCGAAATGCTAGTTTACAGACCACTAGTTTTAACTGAAACTCAAGAAAGATTTGACGTTAGAGTTAAAGCTGTAGGTGGCGGTGTTGTATCACAATGTGGTGCTATCAGACACGGTATTTCAAGAGCATTAGTAAAATCTAATGAAGAATTCAAAAATGTTCTAAAACTTGAAGGCTTATTAACAAGAGACCCACGTGTAAAAGAACGTAAAAAATATGGTAGAAAGAAAGCTCGTAAGAGATTCCAATTCTCAAAACGTTAATCTTTATATCAAAAAGTTTCGAAAACCGGCAGAAATGCCGGTTTTTTCGTTTATAATCTAAGTTTTGATTAGTCTAATATTGCTTATTATATAATTAAGAGGTATATTAATTGTGTGAACTAAATTATTGAAGAGAGGGGAAAATAAGATGAGAAAGAGTTCAGCATTCACTTTAGCGGAAGTATTGATTACATTAGGTATTATTGGTGTGGTTGCAGCAATGACAATACCAAACTTGATTGCAAATACTAATGGTGCGAAATATCGTTCAGGGTTTAAAAAAGCAATTGCCACATTAAATCAAGCAGGTTTAATGGCACAAGCTCAATATGATTTTGATTTTGCAGGTGCAACATCTGTAGAAGCAACTTCAGGTTCTTGTGCTTCGGACCACCCAGAATCTGATATGACATTTTGTTCTATTTTAAATGGTACATTAACAGGTCACACATATTTGGGTAAAGTAAGTACTATTAAAAGGCAGTCAAATTCTTCAGGTGGTGCTGCAACAGCTTCTTACATAATTAATACTAATGGTGCTAGTGGCGCATTAGCAGACTATCAAAGTTATTATGCTTATTCTTTAGCTGATGGCTCTATTATTGGAATTCACCCTAGTTCTAGTAATTGTACACTAAATATTGGAGAAAGTTTGAATGATAAACTGTCTGCTGGAGCTCCTTGGTGTACAGGTTTTATTGATGTAAATGGCGTTACATTACCAAACAAAGAAGTTCGTTGTTCTGAGGGTAATACAACTTCTGCAGTAAATGAAAGTTGTTTTGTTAAAAATAATGCTAATGATATGACAGATGTATTCCCAATATATTTCCACGATTCAACAGTTGAACCAGCATCAAATGCTGCAAAATATGTATTATCAACTTCTAAATAATAGTTTGGAAAATCGAATAATAATCGTAAAAAATAGAGAAGGTTATTTCCTTCTCTATTTTTATTTGTATGAAATTATTTAATACAATAGATTATACTTTAGAATGGTGGACTAATTTTAAAAGTCCTCTTACACTAAGTGCATCAAGTATTCTAAAATTTAATAAGTTTCTATAATCATACATTGCAGGTGTAAAGTGTGAAATTTTATCATATCCTTTTAATTGTTGTTTAATTTCTTTCACTTTTTTCATATCTTTAATTAGACCAGTTTTGAATTGATCTGGTTTGTATACTGTCCAAGTTTCGTGAGGATAGTATGTTGAACGACATTCATTAGCGTTTTGGTTAAGTAGCATTTCTTGGAACATACTGTAATCCATATTGTGGAATGTTTGAGGTATTCTCCAAGAATGATCTTGTAATAGTGGAGGCATTATAACTCTAGGTTCAGATAATGTATCTGCATATGGATTAAGTATTTCCATATATTCCATAGATCCAATACCTACAATTTCGATTGATTTTGCAAATTTATCGAGGATTCCTAGGTCTTTTGCATATTCAGAAAGTACTTCCAAAAATGAGGATGCACCTTTTCCTGAACATATGTAATCAGTAATTACAGTTCTTTTTCCTGTTTTTTCCATATGATCAACAATAGTTTGAGGATCTGCTTTGATTCGTTTTAAATATTTTCTATATGCAGTAATTTCTTTTTCTGTTGGTGCTGAAGAATTAATTCGTCTTATACCTTCTTGTGGATCTGGGCGATACCAATATTTTGAAAAGGCTACGAAGGTATAATCGTCAATACCATCTTTCATCCATAATGCTGCATTTAAGAACCATTTAGGGCTTCTTCCTAAACATATAATTGGTTGATCTTTATATTTAGAGTATATTTTTGCAATTCTTATGAATTCATCCATATTTTGTTCTGAACGTAGGGGTAGATAACCATTTTTTACATCAAATAATTCGTTTTTGTTGATATGTTTGTCAGTATTAAATTGCTCATATCTTTTACGAAATCTTTTGATCGCTGGAGGATTCATTGCTTTGTATTCTTCGTAATCAATATGAGGAACAGTTCTATTTGGATTGAAAAATTCGCTGTTACCTGTGAAGTTTATTTTTGCTCCAAAGCGGTAGTCTACAGGGATTTGTTTGTAGGCTTTAATTTCTGTAGTTTGTGCTAAACTTTGTTCTTCTGTTTTAGTTTGCACTGGGGTGTTAATGTTGTAATTATATTTCGGTTGAATTCTTGTGATTTGCATGTGCACCTCTTTTTATTATTTCTTGATGTTATTAAACCAAAACAAAAATAAAATTGCTAAAAAATAAGAAAAAATGTTATATTTTGTAAAGGTTTTTGGGTTCAATTAGCAAATAACCTCTTTTTATAACCTTTAATTAAAATATATTAGTATTAGTTAGTAGGTTATTATGAAAGTTGATAAAATTCCCCCATCGTTGTTGCAAAAAAATAATATTCAAAATGTGCAACAAAGTCAGTTTCATCAAGTAGAAGATAACAACAATGATTTTGTTGTACCATCAAGCCAACATTATATAGGGTATCAGCCAAATTTTACTGGTGGATATAGTTTAGATTTGGCAGATACTATTAAAAATTTAGATAAACTTGCTACAAAGTATCCGGATATTTATCCTAAACAGGTTCGAGAATGGGCGGGTTTGATTTTGGATGAAGGTAATAAAGCTAAAGATACTCTTATAACTATTCATAAAAAGTTTTATGAATGTATTAAGGATTGTTTTTCTCTAGATGAATTAAAAGCGAAATTCCCTGAGTTTAAAGATGTTAAGTCTGCGTTTGACGTTGATTATCGTGAAGGTACTTTAATGGATGATTTAATGTCGGGTCGTATTGAAGAATTTAACACAGAAGAAGATTTAACACTTCAGCTTATTAAGTTGTATTGGGGCGAAGGTTTTTCCTTAAATGATTTAAAAGCTTACGCAGGTGGTCGGGATTTGAATCCTATTATGAACAAGTTAGGAATACCTAAAGTTGATAGGAATTATGGTCATGTTTTAAAATTTTCAGATCCTCAATATAATGAGCGTTTGACTACTCAAATGAAGTTAAAACGTATGGAGACAATGGATATTAAAGCTCAGCAGGTAGAAGGTGAGCCTGTTTATATCCCATCCAAACGTGAAGGTAGACCATTATCGGCTGAGCATAGGCAACATATTCAGGAAGGATTGTTAAAGTATTATCGAGAACATCCAGAACGCGCTTTTGCGATGTCTGAAAGACAAAAACAGTTTTACAGAGATAATCCAGAGCAGGCGGAAATATTCCGTAGGGTAATGATAAAAGCTTGGAATATATTAAGTGCAGATAATATTAAAAAAGCAATGTCAAAATATATGAAGGCTAATAAAGTTCAAGATTTTAATATTGACGAATTGGTTTCTCCTCATAATATGTCAAAAGAACGATCAGCTTTGATGAAAAGATTTTGGGCGGAAAACTCTTGGGCTAAAAAGTCTTTCTCAAAAAATATGGAATATGCATGGAAAAAGGTAAAAGAAGAACAGGATATGTTCTATATTATCAATGTTACTCCGAAAGGGTTTAAGCAAAAGTTTTTTGCGTGGTGTCGAAAAGAAGGTATTGATACTTCTGAGTTAAGTTTTGATTTTCATAAGTATTATCCACATAAACCAGAGTTAAATTGTTCCGATGAAATGGTTGAAGCAATGAATAGAATTAATAAATATACTCCAAAGTTTATCGATGCTTGTCCTGGCGATGAGTCTAAGAAACTGGCGAATACTTTGTTTTTAGCTTTGTTGAAGTTTGGTAAGCATCTAAAATCTCTTGAGGGTGCTTCAAATATTACTTCTGAATCTCAAATTACAATGTTGGCTATTAGAAAATTTATTCGTTCGGAACTGTTTGATACTAGTAGTATTGCAGGATTTCCAAACCCAAAAGTTTTGGATGCGCAAGAAGTTCAACATTTATATTCCACAATTATGACAATGTTGATGGATAAACATGAAAATAAATTGATTGGTAAATTATCTAGTTTGATGGATGAATCATATGATTATTTGACTAAAAAATGGGATGGTGGAGGTATAATCTTGCAGCCAGATGCGCATATGTTTTAAATTTGTGATAAAAAAAAGAAGGTCTTTAAAAACCTTCTTTTTTTACATTATATTAGCATTTTTCCATTTTCATAAATCAATGTCTCGTCAGCGTATATTTTTCCACCGTTTTTCATATTTTTAATTAAATCCCAATGAAGTCCTGATACGTTTTTTCCACCAGTTTCAGGGTATGATGCGCCTACAGCCATATGGATTGCTCCGCCAATTTTTTCATCAAATAAGATATTCCCTGTGATTTCTTGGATTTCATCGTTAGTACCAATTGCAATTTCACCGATTCCACGAGCGCCTTCATCCATATCAAGCATAGCGTTTAAGAATTGTTCACCTTGTTCTGCTGTAGCTTTTACCACTCTACCATTTTCTATCCATAGATGAACTCCGTTAGCGCAATTTCCTCTGTAGTTTTGTGGATAATCAAAGTAAATTTCGCCATTAATACCGTTTTCTACAGGAGATGTAAATACTTCACCATCAGGGAAGTTGTTTAATCCTGAGCAGCTAATCCATTTTCTTCCTTCTACATTAAATGTTATATCTGTTTTTTCTCCAACAATACGTAGTGTTTTTACATTGTTTAGATAATTTGCCCAAGCTGTTTGTTTAACATCAAGTTCTTTTAACTTTGCTACTGGGTCATCTAAATCTAAGTAACAAGATTTGAATAAAAATTCAGAGTATTCATCAAGAGACATTTTCGCTTCTTGAGCTAGGGCGTGTGTTGGTACATCTGCAATAACCCATTTTGCACTGCCTTCTGCTGATCTTTTTAATAATGTTTCAGATAAGAATTTTGTTGCTTTACCTCTACGTGCAAGTCTTGATAAGTCAGCTCTTGCCATGTTTTTTGTATTTAAAGGTGCTCCAATTGAAATGTATTTATCTACAATTTCATATTCAAGTTTTGTAATAGGATCAACATAGTCAAGTTGTTCATCTGATGCATGTTTAATGTATATTTCAGCCAAGTCGCCAACTGCTGTTCTTAAAATAGGGTTACCACCTTTTTCTAATACCCTTTTGTATACAGCTTTTACTAAGTCTTTAGCGTGAATAGACTCAGCTCTTATTATTACTAAATCTCCTTTTTGTACATCTGTAGAGTAATCAACAAGAACTTTTGCGTATTTGTCCCAAACAGAATTTTTCATATAATTACCTCTCTCTTCTTTTGTCTAATTTTATAATATTTTTTCGCTCTTGTAAATATTAAAATGATATAAAGATTTAAAGATTTCATTGTATTTGGTACTATAATTTATTTATTAGATAGAATAGAAAGAGGGGGAAATATGATAGATAAAACAGCTGTAATTCATCCATCAGCTCAAATTGCTGAAGATGCTTACATTGGACCAAATGTAGTTATTGGTGAAGATGTTAAAATTGGTAGTGGTACAAAAGTTATTGCAAATGCATATATTGAATTTGCTGAAATTGGGAAAAATTGTACAATTTCCCCTTTTGCAACAATAGGTTCAGCTCCACAAGATTTAGGTTATAAAGGTGAACCAACAAAAGTTGTTATTGGTGATGAAACTATTATTAAAGAAAATGTAACTATTCATAGAGGGGCTGCTTGTGGCGATTTTACGACAAGAGTTGGTAACAAATGTCTATTGATGGTTGGTTCTCACGTTGCACATAACTGTGTATTGGAAGATCAAGTTATTTTAGCAAATTTAGTAACTTTAGGCGGTCATGTTCACGTTGGGTTTGGAGCTTTTGTTGGTGGTATGAGTGTATTCCATCAAAATGTAAGAATTGGATCTATGTCTATTGTTAGTGGTTTTTCTGCAGCAAGACAAGATGTACTTCCTTATTCTAAGGGTGATGGAAGACCTGCGGCTCCGGTTGGAATAAATGTGATTGCACTAAAACGTAGGGGTGTACCTCTTGAAGTTAGAACTGCAGTAAATGCTGCGTTCAAGATTTTAACATCACCTGAATACAACACGACTCAAGCTATTGAAAAAGTTAAAGCAGAACTTGAAATGAATGAATATATTGAAAATATGATAGAATTTATTCAATCTTCAAAACGAGGTGTTATGTTAAAACGTCATAAGTCAATGGGCGCTTCTATGGCAGATTAGTTTTAATATATAAGTTTTGTTATTAAAAATGGTGGTTCAAATTTTGAACCACCATTTTTTCTCTATACTCAAAGATTATAAAGAATCTTGGTAAATTTTTCTAACTACCTCTTTAGAATTTCCACTTGGTCCAATATTAATTAGTCCGTCAAGTGATGGGGTAGTGAATGCAAGTTCTGTTAATTTTTCAACATCATCTGCACTAAATCCCATATCTGTTAATTTTTCAGGAACATCAACAGATTTCAACCAAGCGTATACGCCTTCTGCCGCTTTCTCAGCTTCAGAAGCATCTCCTGTTAAGTTTGGAACGATTGGAGCTAATATGTCCGCTAGTGTTGCAGCTTTATCTTTGTAGATTGTTTTAACTACTGCAGGTAATAGGATTGCTAAGCCTAATCCGTGAGATAAATCAGGTTTTACTGCACTTAGAGGGTGTTCTAGTGCGTGAGTATAGTGTAATAATCCATTGTCAAAGCTTACACCTGCCATCATAGCTGCATATGCCAAGAAGTATCTTGCTTCTAAATCTTCAGGATTTGTAAGTGCTTTTGGTAAAAATCTTGCAACCAATTCGATAACTTGTTTTGCTAAAGTTATTGAATAAGGTGAAGCTACCAATGATGTTGCAGCTTCAACAACGTGGTTAACAGCATCAATTGATACGTATCGTGTTTGTTTTGGTGAAAGTTTTGTCATAAGTTGCGGATCATCAATTGCATACATTGGATAAATGCAATCATATGCAATTGCAGGTTTGAAATCTTTTTCAAGGTTTGTTACTACAGCAAATCTATTTGTTTCAGTACCTGTTCCGTGAGTTAAGTTGATTGAAATAATTGGAACAGCTTTGTTTGGTGTGAATTCAAATTCGTACAATTCCTCAGCTGTTTTATCTGGATATTCAAGCAATATTGCAACAGATTTTCCAGCGTCAGTTGGAGAGCCTCCGCCGATTGCTAAAACTGCTTTTGCGCCAAAATCTTTTGCTAATTTTGCGGCATCATTAACATGTACTGTTGTTGGGTTTGGTGTAACTTGATCATAGTTTATATACCCAATTTCATTTTCTTTTAAAGCTTTTTCTACTACATCCCAAGCGCCCGTTGCTTTGTATGCGTTTTTACCTGACATTACAATAACTTTATCAATTCCTTTTGTTTTGATGTCTTTTGCAATATCATAAATTTTGTTGATTGCTCCTACACCAAAATAAACATTGGTTCTTGTACGAATTTCACGTACTTCGTGGATGTTAATATCTTTTTCCCACATAACTATTCTCCTTTCTTAATAATAAATTTTAACCATTAGACAATTTATATAAAATTATATTTTGTAAAATATAATTTTCAAGAATATCAAATAGTTGAAATAGATGATTTTTTAACAAATTTTACAAAAATTTTGATTGTAGTATAACCCGAATCATGTTTGTTTTATAATCCTTTTGAGAGGTTAGAATTGAAACATTCAAGACTTACATTACTAATATTTTTAGCGCTGATATTAGGTGTGTTGTTTGGTCATTTTGCCCCATATATGGCGGTTAAGATGCGAGCTTTCGCGTTCATTTTTCTACGAATGGTTAAAATGATTATTGCACCGCTGTTATTTTCAACTTTAGTAACTGGTATTGCTGGTCACGGTGATATAAAAAATTTGGGTAAAATTGGTGTAAAAACAATTATTTATTTTGAGATTGTTACTACTTTGGCATTGATTCTTGGTCTTACTATGGGGAATGTTTTCAATCCTGGGAAGGGTTTTGCGTCTGATACGGTTGCAAATCCGGAATTGTTAAAAGAAGCAGGTTTGATGGCTGTTACAACACCACATACCTCTATTTCAGAGATGATTGTTAATGTATTCCCAACAAGTATTATTCAAGCTATGTCTGAAGGTAATTTGTTGCAAATAGTTGTGTTTTCTATCTTTTTTGCTGTTGCCATTTGTGCTGTAGGTAAAAAAGCTCAGCCAGTTATGGATGTTTTAAATTCCGTATCTCAAATAATGTTTAAATTTACCGAGTATGTAATGTATTTTGCTCCATTAGGTATATTTGGTGCAATTGCCTCTACTGTTGGTATGAATGGTTTATCAATTCTGAAAAATTATGCAAAGATAATTTTTTCGCTATATATAGCTCTTGCGATATTTGTTTTGTTAGTTCTATTTTTGGCTTGTAAATATGCTCGAATATCTTTAAGAAGTTTATTAAAAGCAATTCAGGAACCTGCAATTCTTGCGTTCTCAACAGCTAGTTCAGAGGCTGCGTTTCCTAAGGCGATGGAGATCATGCAAAATTTTGGTGTCCCTGCAAAGATTGTAAGTTTCGTTATGCCTACAGGGTATACCTTCAATCTTGATGGGAGTACTTTGTATCTAGCGATGGCCGTTATTTTTTCATCCCAAATATGTGGTATAGAGCTCAATTTAAATCAACAAATAATAATGATGTTGGCTTTGATGCTTACAAGTAAAGGAATTGCTGGTGTTCCGAGGGTTTCGCTTGTTGTTTTAGCTGGAACTTTAGCAAGTTTTAATATTCCAATTATTGGTGTTGCCATATTATTAGGTATTGATCAAATTTTAGATATGGGTAGAACAACTGTTAATTTGATAGGTAATTGTGTTGCTACGGTTGTTATTGCTCGTTGGGAAAAAGTTTTTGATTATGATAAAATGAAAGTATTCATAAAAGATCTTGAATCGGAAGATGCTGAATTAGGTTTATTCCGATTTAAAAAAGTATGTAGTAGTGTAGAAAGTGATATAGAGGATAAATAGTATGACTGAAAATACAAAAGTTGAGTATAAAGATACTTTGAATTTGCCTCAAACAACATTAGCAATGAGGGCAAATGCAACAGTTAGAGAATTAGAAATCCAAAAATTTTGGGATGAAAATAATATTTATGAACAAATTCTTTCAGGAAAAGATAAATCAAATTCTTTTGTGTTGCATGATGGACCTCCTTATTTGAGTTCTGAAAAAATTCACGTGGGTACCGCTTTAAATAAAATTTTAAAAGATATTCTAGTTAAATATAAATCTCAAAAAGGTTTTTATGCACCATTTGTTCCTGGATATGATGGTCATGGACTTCCTATTGAAAATGCAGTTGTAAAAAACATAAAAGGCGGTCGTCATGCTATTACAGAAACTGAATTAAGAGCAAAATGTAGAGAGTTTGCTCATAAGAACTTAAAAGGTCAAGAAAGTGAATTCAAACGTCTTGGTGTTTTAGGGAATTGGGAAAATCCTTATCTTTCAATAGATGGTGAATTTGAAGCTGAACAAGTTAGAGTGTTTGGTGAAATGTATAAAAAAGGTTATATCGAAAAAGGTTTGAAGCCTGTATATTGGTGTGCATCTTGCGAAACTGCATTAGCTGAGGCTGAAGTAGAATATGCTGATCATACATCAACTTCAATTTATGTGAGATTCAAATTTGAGGATGATGCTTTATCTACAATCAATCATTTTGTACCAGTTGAAGGAAAAGATGTTTATGCAATTATCTGGACAACAACACCTTGGACAATTCCTTCTAATATGGCAATTTCTATGCATCCAAGATTTGAGTATACATTCTTTGAATATAACAATGATGTGTATGTTGTTGCTCAAGATTTGTTAGGTGCTTTCTTGAAAGATGTTGAGTGGGATGAGGCTGATATCAAAGTTATTGGTTCTTGTTCAGGTCAAGATTTAGAATTATTAAATACAAAACATCCATTGTTAGATAGAAAATCTCCAATTATTCTTGGTGAACACGTAACTTTAGATGCTGGTACAGGTTCAGTTCATACTGCTCCTGGTCATGGTTTAGAAGACTATGAAGTAGGTTGCCGATATAATATTGAAGTATTCTCACCACTTGATGGTCAAGGTATTTGGACAGAAAGTGTTAAAATTCCTGAATTGGTTGGTGTTCCATATTATAAAGGTAATTCAATGGTTATTGAAATGCTTCAAAATTGTGGTGCATTGCTTTCTCAACAAGATATTCAACATAGTTATCCTCATTGTTGGAGATGTAAAAAGCCTGTAATTTACAGAGCTACTCCACAGTGGTTTGTTAAAGTTGATAAATTTAGAGATCAGGCATTAGAAGCAATCCATGGAGTTAAGTGGATTCCAGCAAGTGGCGAAAATAGAATTGGTAATATGGTTGAAAGTCGTACTGATTGGTGTATTTCTCGTCAAAGAGCTTGGGGTGTTCCAATTCCTATTTTCTATTGTGAAGATTGTGATGAGGTTATCTGTACAGAAGAAACTATTGAAAATGTTGCAAAAATGTTTGAAAAAGAGTCTTCTGATGCTTGGGTTAAATATTCAGCTGAAGAATTGTTACCTGCTGGTTTTGTTTGTCCAAAATGTGGTAAATCTCATTTTAGAAAAGAAAAAGATATTATGGATGTTTGGTTTGACTCAGGTGTGTCTTGGAGAGCTGTTGTCGAAGCAAGAGCTGATGAGTTAGGTCATACTCCTGTTGATATGTATTTAGAGGGTTCTGATCAACATAGAGGTTGGTTCCAATCTTCTTTATTAACATCAATTGCAACTCAAGGTAAAGCGCCATACAAACAAGTACTTACTCACGGATTTGTATTTGGTGAAGATGGTAGAAAAATGTCAAAATCTTTGGGTAATTATATCAGACCTGATGATATTATCAAAAATTATGGAGCTGATATTTTAAGACTTTGGGCTGCTTCTGTTGATTACAGAAATGACATCAAAATTGGTAATAATATTGTTGGTCAATTGACTGAAATATTTAAGAAAACAAGAAATACTGCAAGATTTTTAAGTGGTAATTTGTTTGATTTTGATCCAGCTGTTGATTATGTTCAATATGATGAGTTGAAAAATATTGATAAATTTGCATTGCATAAATTGAATAAATTAATTGTTGATGTAACAGATGCGTTTGAACATTATGAATTCTACAAATATTTTCAATGTTTGCAAAATTTTGCGGCAGTAGATTTAAGTTCATTCTATTTAGACATTGTAAAAGATAGATTATACACAGCTGGTAAAAAATCATTGTCACGTCGTGCTTGTCAGACTGTTTTATATGAAAACTTGATGGCATTAGTAAAAATGTTAGCGCCAGTTATGCCACACCAAGCGGAAGATATTTGGCAAAATATTCCAGAATGTCAACGCAGTGGATTAGTTAGTATTTTGTTAGCTGATTGGCCGGTTTCAAATGATAAATGGAATGCTCCTGATATTGAAGCTGATTTCAGTAAAATTCTTAAATCAAGAGAAGTTGTTTCTCGTGCAATTGAACCTCTAAGAGCTGATAAAAAAGTTGGTAGCTCATTAGAAGTTGCAGTTTGGGTAAAAGCAGAAGATGATGCAGTATTAAAAGCTAACGTTAGCGATTTGGCTGATATTTATATTGTATCTCAAGCTACACTTTCTCAAGATGCTCCGCAAGATGTGATGAATGAATATTCTGAGGATGGTTACACCGTTTGGGTTGGTAAAGCTCAAGGCGAAAAATGTGTTCGTTGTTGGAAATATCGTTCATTAAATGAAGATGGTGTATGTCAAGATTGCTTGGATGCTATTAAATAATATACGTAGTATAAATAATATAAAAAAGACTACCAAATTCAGGTAGTCTTTTTTATAGCAATTTTTTTGTTTTACATGTTTTATCTGGTTAGGAATATTCAAAAATGATTTATATAAAACCAGAAATAACAAAAATAATTTCTGTACCAAATTTGAAAAGTTTTTCAAATTTTGTACAAGAAAATAATGCAACAATGACCCCTTCTTCATTTTATAAACATTATAATGCGATACAAAAGTCGTGGTTAAATGTCGTTGATAAGGATTTATATTGCAGTAAATGTCAAAATTTGGCTACTGATTTATTAGAGTCCGGACAAAAGGATTTTGCAGGGATTGTCATAAGTAGTTTGTGTAAAATTTCTTCTGATGCTCCAAAAATGTTGGAAGTTTTAGCAAAAAAAGGATATGAATTAGCAAAAGATAATGGTGATTATGTTCATATGATGGCTAGGCTTAATGATTTGAGGCGTGTTTATATGGGTAAGCCAGAGAAATTATATGATTATATTCAAGTATTATATAAACAAGAAAAATCATTGAGAGTTATTACCAGAGATTATGATAAAACAGCAGAGTCTTATAAAAGTATTTTAAGAGAGTTGGCTCCTATGCAAGAATACGAGCAAATGTTGGCATATGTAAGAACAGAAATTGGTAAATTAACGTGCAGAAAACATCCTAATGATGCTATGCGTAAGCTTCTTTTGGCGCGTTATACTTTTGAGAAATATGGTAATGAGAGAAGTGTTGATTATATTGATATGTTACTTTTTAAAATAGAACAATCATTAAGTAATTAATTTTACTTAAATTTACTTAAATGTTTTTAACATGAACAAGACAAAGTTTTATGTATGTAATACGATAATATAAAGTAGGTTGGGCGTATTCGCTCAACAGTTTAATGGAGTATGATATGCCACCAGCAACAAGTTCAAAAAGAAAAGTAGATGAAAATTTGATACCTCAAAATGTGGAAGCAGAAGAAGCTGTATTAGGCGCAATTCTGGTTAATCCAGAAACTTTAGCTAAAGTTTCAGATTCTTTATTGCCCCAAAGTTTTTATAAGCCAGCTCATAGACACATTTATGAGGCAATGCTTCAGTTATTTAATAATAATGACAATATTGATATTGTTTCAGTATCAGATGTGTTGAGTTATAGTGGGAAATTAGATGCTGTTGGTGGTCGTGCATATATCAATGATTTAGTTGAAAATACTATTACAACATCGAATATTTCATACTATGCAAAAGTTATTCAAGAAAAAGCTGTAAAAAGGGCGTTAATTAATGCTGGTTCTGAAATTGTAAGTAAGGGTTATGATTTAGAACCAAGTGACAGATCTTTAGAACAAGCTGAGAGATTGATTTTTGAAATCGGTTCAAGTAAAGCTACTGCAGATTTAAAGCACGTTAAAGATTTGGTTTTAGATACTTGGGATAGTATTGAGTATCGCTATAATCATAAAGATGAGTTATCTGGTTTAAGAACAGATTTTACAGAATTGGATGCAATGATGAATGGTTTGCATCGTTCGGATTTAATAATATTAGCTGCTCGTCCGGCTATGGGTAAAACTGCATTTGCGTTAAACATTGCACAAAATGTTGCAATTAAAGAAAATGTTCCAGTTTGTATATTTTCACTTGAAATGTCAGCGTCTCAACTTGTTCAACGTATGTTGTGTTCATACGCTGAAGTTGATTCGCAACGCTTGAAAACAGGTAATATGTTGCAACAAGATTTAGAAAAACTTGCTGCAGCAATGAATGATTTTAGCCAAGCTCCAATTTATATTGATGATACAAGTGGTTGTACGCTAACTGATATTCGTACAAAGTGTCGTAGATTAAAAACTCAGCAAAAAGATTTGGGACTAATTGTAATTGACTATTTACAGTTGATGGAAGGCGGCGGAAAAGACGATCGTCTACAACAAATTTCCGCAATATCAAGAGGTTTGAAAATCTTGGCGAAAGAACTTGATGTGCCTATTATTACCTTGTCTCAGTTGTCTCGTGCGGTTGAAGGGCGTAATGATAAACGTCCGATGCTTTCAGATTTGAGAGAATCAGGTTCTATTGAGCAGGATGCTGATATTGTAATGTTTATTTATCGTGAAGATTACTATAATAAAGGTGAATCTGAAGAAGAAGAAAACATTAAAGCATCTTCAAAAGGTTTATCTGAAGTAATTATTGCTAAACACAGAAACGGTCCAGTTGGTACTGTTAAATTGTTATTCCAAGGCAACATTACTAAATTTAAAAACCCAATTGAACAAGCTTTTGATGCGTTTTAAATTTAGTCTTCTAAGTAGTCTTTAATTTCACAGGTGTTTGGGCTTTTTGTCGTTAAATAATTATAGTAATTTATGAATTCGTCTTTTCTTTTTGAATTCAAATTTGCATTTTTAATTTTTTCGGCGAGTGTTTTTTGTTGTTGTGTAGTTAGTGCACATTCAGTTTTAGAAATAACTGCTTCAGCATCTTTTAGGATTATTTTTGATTGAATAGAGCATTTCCCATTTCTAATACCAATTATGGATAGAACTTCTTTAAAGTGTGCATTTCTTGTTTTTGAAGGATTTAATGGAATGTTGTAAAAAATGGATTCTTTATGAGCTCCACAAATTGTTAATCTTCTGGCGTATGTTTCTGAAGGTAAAGGTTTTGCGGATTGTGGTACATTAATTGCATAGCAATTACAACAAGTGACTGCGCAAATAATTGATGTTAATACAAAATTTTTTACAAAAATTCTCATATAATTATTATAGCAATTTATGTGAGTTTTCTCAATATGTTAGGTTTTATCTGATAAGTATTTAATTAATTTGTGCATATTTCGATTCCAAGAACCGTTCCAATTCTTTGTTAAAATATCTGCAGGGCAAAGTCCTTTTAATGTGTATTGTTTTATTGAATCTAAGAATAATTCTTCACCGGTTTGTTCCTGTTTTAGATATTTTTCAGCGATGAATAGAATTTCTTTTGCATAATCTAATGCTTTTCCTTTTTTTACTGAAGCGTTAAGTGTTTGTTTTGGCACGTTGAAACGTAATTCTGCAAAATCTTTGTATTGTAAATGTTTGAATAATTCTTCACATTCATCTATCGCATTGTTATTATACAGGATACCCTTATAGATTGCTAAGATTGCATATTTTAAATTATCCCCAACGCAATCGTGATTTCTAAGTTCTATAAAGTTTCTCATTCTAACTTCAGGGAAATAAAGGTTTGCTTGGAGTTCATAATCGTCAATAGTTGCATGAATTCCTTCCCAACCGTTATTCATGAATTCTTCAAATGTTATGTTACCATTGATTTCATATGTTAGACCATCTCTTTGAATAAATATCATTGGAGTTTTCATAACGCAATCAATGTAATCATCAAAGGAGAATTCTTCACTAATTTTTCCGCAAAAACCACATCTGTCATTGTCTGTGTTAAGCCAGCTTAGTGCTCGGAAAGATTTGTATCCAGTATCGACGCTCCCTCGAATTGGAGAATTTGCGAACATAGCTGTCATAAATGGGGATAGTTTATTTGCAAGTTTAAATTTTCTCATTGCATCTTCTTCGGATTGAAAGTCAATACAGCATTGTATTCCTGCAGTTTCTCTCATCATAACATCAGACAATATTCCCCATAGGTATCGAGCCATAATTTTATATCTTTTTTTAGGTATTAAGTTTATGCTTTTGTTTGTTGTGTATGGTGAAATACCGTAGTTTAAAAGGGTTACTCCCATTTTTTCTGCGATTGGGTGTAGTGCAGAATTTATGGTTTCTATTTTGTTTTTAAGTTCAAAAATTGTGCGTTCCGGTTTTGCACTGATTTCTACTTGGCAACCTGGTTCAAGTGTTATTGTATCGTGTTTGTATTTTAGTCCAATAATATTTTCATCCTCAGTGATATAATCCCAAGTTTCTTCTTTTGCAAATTTTTCTAAAAGATTTTTAAGTCCAAACTTACTCCAGTAATCGACTGTTTTGTATGAGGATGAAAAAATAGGCAGTCTTTCATATTCGATTCCGATTTTATAATCTTCAGGTTTTGTATAACCTTTGGTGTATAGTTTTAGAATTTCATCCTTTTTAAGTTTGTGTTGTAATTTATACATGTCTGCCCCTTTTATATTTTAATTATAACACTACTTAAAATATCAAATAAAATTTTGTAAACATTTACCCAATGGTATAAATGTTGATAATCATCTGTGGTATTATTTTAATATGGCTAACTATTTTGAACGCGCAAAATTTTTTAGAACAAAAAAACGTCTTGGACAAAACTTCTTAGTTGATGGTGAAGTTATTCAAGATATTATTGAGTTTGCAAATATATCTCCTGATGATACTATTGTAGAAATAGGGCCTGGTGTTGGTTTTGTAACAGAACAATTAGTAAAATATGCAAAAAAAGTTATTGCAATTGAGCTTGATGAAGAAGCAATTAGAGAGTTGAAAAAATTAGATGCTCCTAATTTAGAAATTATTCATAATGATGTATTAAAAACTGATTTATCTTCATTGACAGATGGGGAGTTCAAGGTTGTTGCTAATATCCCTTATTATATTACTAGTCCGATTATTGCTCATTTATTAGGTGAGATTGATGATTTAAACAATAAAAATCGTAGTAAAATTAAGGACATAATTTTGATGGTGCAAGAAGAGGTTGCACATAGAGTTGTTGCAGATGAAAACTCACCATCAAAACAGTATGGGCTTTTAACTATTCTTTCTCAATTCTGGGCAGATGTGGAGATATTGCGTTTAGTTGGTCGAAGATGTTTTTATCCAGCACCGAAGGTTAACTCTGCATTAGTTAAATTAGATGTACGAAAAACTCCAAAGTTAGAGTTAACAGATTATTCACATTTTAGAAGAACTATTAAAGCTGCATTTGCGCAACGTAGAAAAAATCTAAAAAATTGTCTTTTAAATGGAGGTTTTTTACGTGAAAACATTGCTTATGCATTGTCTAAGCTTGGTTTAGATGAAAATGTTCGTGGTGAGAAGTTGTCAATTGAGCAGTTTGGTCAATTATCAGAAGCTTTATTACATTCAGAGGATAAAGTTTAATGGCTTGTATAAAGATTCAGTGCCCTGCAAAGATAAATTTAAATTTGAAAATAATTAATAAACGTGAAGATGGATTTCATAATATAGATAGTGTTATGCAAACCATTAGTTTATATGATTATTTAACAATATCAGTTAGTGATTCTTCTGAAAATGAAATTTTACTGTCTGGTAATAATCCTGAAATCCCATATGATGAAAGGAATTTGGTTTACAAAGCTGTTTGTTTATTTTTAGATACAACAAATATAGATTCAAAAAAAAATAGAAATATATATAGATAAAAATATTCCTATAGCTGCGGGTTTAGCGGGTGGTAGTACGGATGCTGCTGGAACTTTATTTGGGTTAAATGAAATTTTTGGTAGAGTTTTAGATAATGAGCAGTTACATTTTTTGTGTGCTCAATTGGGCTCTGATTTAAATGTTTGTTTAACAGGTGGCTGTTTACAAACATCTGGTAGAGGTGAGCAAATTTTCCCTGTTGAATATAAAGAATATAATGTAAGCTTAATAAAGCCAATCAATCTTGGTATTTCTGCAAAGGAAGCTTATACAAAATTTGCAAGTCGTTTTACGGGTAAAATAAATCTAGATTCACGTGATAGTTTTGTTAATGATTTGGAATGGGCGATTATTGAAGATTATGCAGAGCTTCAGTATATCAAGTCTAGATATCCAAATTCTGTGATGACAGGTTCTGGTTCAACTTATTTTCAATTAGGTGAAGGTGAGTTTATTGAGGAAGATGGTTATTGGGTGAAAAATAATCTTAAAACAGTTCCTCAAGGTGTTAAAATTATATAGAATGTAAACAAATGTAAATCTGAAATCCCGCATATAGCGGGGTTTTTGAGTTGCAATTATATAAAAATATTGAAAATGTTAAAGATTGATTCAAAAAATGCCGATATATATACCAAAGGTTAGAACTATGCATGTTTGTGTAGAAAGGACAGCATATGTTGAACAAATTACCAAGAGGTAAACCAGTATAAAAACTTTTGAATCTTAGTGCTCTTAACATTTCTTAATACGGTAAGATGCTTGCCAAATAAGGAATATAGATAAGAAGTATATACAAAGTAAATATTTTTTATCAATTTTTTATATAAAAAATTGTTTATTAATTCATATTGAATAAAAGTACAAAATTTCATAAGAAAAGAAAGGACAAATGAAAATGAGTGGCGAAGTGAACACAGTAAGTATTGCGCAATTACAAGCACGAATTGCCGATCTTAAGGGGCAAAATACTCCAGAGGCTCGTGCAGAAATTCAAAAGTTGACAACACAGATTGGTGACATGCTTAAGAATGCTGGAAAAGTTGAGACATCTGGTGGTGAACTCAATATTTCTGAAGAAATGGGTTTTAAACAAAACAACAAAATTGCAGACAAAGAAACAACCGAAGCAATGGCTGAGTTTTCAAGAGATGGTGCGGGTTCTAAGAAAGAGGCACGTGCGGCTGTTAATGAAGAATTCGGTGCTGGTTTTGATGAGAAAGTTTATGATGCAACAAAAGCTGATTTGAAAGCTGCTAGAAAGAAATTGAAGTCATTAGAAAAAGATGCAGGTAAAATCAAATTCAAAGATTATAGAGATAATCCAGCAGGATATAATGCTGCAATTGCTAAATCTCAAGCTACAATTGCAGATCAAACTCGTATTGTTCAGCAACTAGAAAAAGAAATGGTTGATTTAGAAGCTTTGAAACGTGGCGATAGTAAGAAATTTGCTAAGAAGTTTGAAAAAGCTGCGCACAAAAACGTAGAGCAATATGAAGAAACACAAGAGTTAACTCATGTATTTGTAGATAAAAAACAAGCAAAAGAGTTTAAAGAAGCAAATCCTGAATTAGCAAAAGGTGTTAAAGTCGCAAGTGATGATGATATGGAAGCTTTGACTAAGTTGCAAAGTTTAGGAACTCAAGCAATTAAAGAAGCTGAAGAATCAGGTGATGAAGCTGCAATTAAAGCTGCTCATGCTAAATATGATGATTATGTAAATATTTTTGGTCAAAACGAAGATGGAAGCGTTGATTATACAAATATCAATGTAAGAAATGTACAAAATGTTCTTGTCGATATGTCCGGTGGCGATCAAAGATTCAATATCGATGAAACAAGAGTATTTGCAGACAAGCTTAATATGAAAAATAGTGATATTGAAGATTTAGCAGATACATTTAATTTTGGACATGAAAGTCGCTATAATGCTAAATGGAGGGCTGCAGGTATCGCAGCAGGTGCTGCTTTAGTTGGTAATGCTATTAACGCAGCGTTTGGTAATACTCATTCTCATCAACATGCAGAATCTACTTCAGTAGCAGAAGGGCAAACTGTTCAAGGTAAAGTTGAATGGATCGCATCAAATGGTGAAGAATTCCGTCATATTTACAAAGCTCAGGGTGGTCAAGCTGTAGCCTCAGCCGTTGCGGATGCTTGTGCTAAGATTCCAGTTGTTGGACAATTAGCAGGACCTGCTTTAGCTGGTGTTACTGCATTTATATTGACTAAAGGACAACCTGAAGATTTGTTTAATGGAGCTAATGCAGAGGCTGTATTAGAAAATATTCAAACTGCAGATAAAGATGCTCGACCTGTATTAAAGCAAATTAGAGATATGGAAATTACAGGTGATCCAAAACGAGATGCAGCAATTAAACTTGCAGTTATTAAAGCTTCAATGGGTGAAGATACCAAAGCTTGTAATTTAAGAGAGTTATCTAAAGCTTATATTGATTTGAAAAATACTAAAGAAAAAATTAGAGTTATCGAAGAAGAAGTTCAAGTCGAACAAGCTGAAGAGGTGAAACCTCCAGAACCACCAAAACCGGATCCAGTTGATTATGATGTTAAACAAGATCCACCAAAAGAAGTTCGTACAGAGTTACCTCGTATGAAATATAGAGAAGGAACTTGGTATACATCACATGCATACGTAGCAGATGATGGTTCTAATCTATCAGCTGCAGAAAGAAAACTTGTTCAAGCTGAACTTAAAAAAGCTGAAAATAAAATTGCCTTAGTTGATACAAATAATGATGGTAAAGCAGACTTTAGAGATAAAAAAGTTTCATTACCGACAGAAATTGAATTACCTAACGGTAAAAAAGTTAAAGTAGCACCAGATGCTTATGAAAGAATTATGAAACTTCCTGCCTCAGGCGGTGGAAAAAATACATCATATGGCGTTCACGTTAAATTTATTGATGGAAAATGGTTCGTTGTTGATCCAAAACAAAATAATAAGAAAATCGCAGGACCATATAACACCGAAGCTCAAGCCAGAACAGAAGAAAGACGATTGGAAGATGAGGCTAACAAGCCAAAAGAAACAAAATAATTCTGATAATTAGCGAAAAGTGGCGGACTTATTTAAGTTCGTCACTTTTTGTTTACTTGCTATCTAATATAAAATTTGTTAAAATTCTGTTATGGAGAGTTTGATTGAAAAGTTTAAAGAATTAGGGTTCAATTCGTATGAATCGAAAGTTTATATTGCTTTGTTAAAAAAGTATCCAGCAACGGGTTACGAAATTTCTCAGATTTCTGATATTCCACAATCTAGAGCTTATGATGCGTTAAAATCTTTAGAATGTGAGGGAGTTGTTATTTCATCTAACGATAAACCTCAAAAATATTCACCTATCTCTCCAAAAGAGCTTACTCAAAGATTTAAGAGACGCATTAATTCAACTATTGATTATCTTGAGAAAAAATTACCTAATATAAGTGAAACTCATAATGAACCGATTCATCATATTTCTGGTTATGATAAAAATCTTGAAAAAATAAAAGAAATAATAAAAAATACAAAAAAAAGTTTATATATGGGTGTTTGGTCTGCCGATTTTAAAGCCTTGGAAAATGAATTAACGGATGCTTACGATAGGGGTGTCGAAATAAAAATAGTTGGCTTTGATAATTTTCAACCAACAATAGTAGGTTTGGTTTACAGGCATGATGCGGCAAAAGAAATCGAAATGCAGGTCGGTGGTCGTTTAATTTATATGCTTTCAGATTATGTAGAATCAGTATTTGGGCGTATCGAATCGAGTGTAGTTTGGTCAAAAAATATTCATATTGCATATTTTTTGAAAGAGTTTATTTCGCATGATATGTATTTATTAGATATTTCGCAAAGGTTCCCAGAACAGTTAAAATATTTTTATGGACCAGATCTTGTACGATTGAAAGAAAAGATTTCTGACGGTAAATCGAGTTATAATTTAAAACGATAGGGTAAATATAAATTAATTTTTACATTTGTAAAATTTCACTTCCAAAATTCGTTTTTAAGATTTATAATAAGTGTAGATTGAACATGTATTTTGGGATGGGGTTT
Organism: Candidatus Gastranaerophilaceae bacterium; assembly: GCA_045613725.1. Lineage (GTDB taxonomy): Bacteria > Cyanobacteriota > Vampirovibrionia > Gastranaerophilales > Gastranaerophilaceae > Zag111. The sequence goes on along the minus strand of JAZLBN010000015.1, from coordinate 7,501 downwards.
TGATAAGTTTAATCTTATTACTCCAAGAAATTAGTCAGGGAAGGTCAGAATGAGTGGGTATAGTTTCGAGTTAATAACAGGGCCGATGAGTTGCGGTAAAACTGAAGAGCTATTAAGACGTATTAGACGTTGTATTATCGCTAAAAAAAAGGTAAAAGTTATTTCTCCAGATGTTGATACCAGAGCTAAAGGGGATTATATAGAATCTCGTAACGGTTTGTGGCTAGATGCAATTAAAGTGAAGCATTCAATTCAAATTCTTAGTCATGTTAAAGATGCAGAAGTTGTAGCAATTGATGAATTGCAATTTTTTGATTCTAATATTGTGAAAGTAATTACTCAATTAATGAGTGAAGGTAAAAAGGTTATTGGTACAGGTTTGGAATTAGATTTCAAGGCTGAACCATTTGGTTCGATGCCAGAATTGATGTGTATTGCAACAACTGTAGATAAGTTACATGCTGTGTGTATGAAATGTGGTAGTGAGCATGCTACAAGAACTCAGCGTTTAATTGATGGACAGCCTGCAGATAAGAGTTCTCCTTTAATTATGATTGGTGGAGATGAAACTTATGAAGCTCGTTGTATAAAATGTTATGAATTACCTGATGTAAAGGCAAAGAAAACGTCATTAGGATTGAAACTTTTACAGTTTAATAGAGAATAATTTAATACAATGTTTAAATGAATGTGGAATATAAGATTTCACATTTTTTATTATATGTGGTAATATAACCGTGTAATAATTTCTTCTAGATGGAAACTTTTGGTATTTGTTTTCGTCATATATAACGGAGAGATTATTGGAGGTGTAAATAAGAATGAGAAAATTTATGAAAAAAAGTATTATATTTTTAAGTATATTTTTATTTATGTTTGGATGGGTTATTCGTTCAAATGTTCAAGCGTCAACACCGATTGAGTTGTATGACAATGTATGGAGATTAATTAATTCAAAATATGTTGACCAAACAAACAATGAACAAGACTGGAGAAAATGGCGACATAAATATGATAGCGTTATAAAAAATGATGAAGATGCTTATGTGGCTATTGAAACGATGGTTGCAAGTTTAAACGACCCATATACAAAATTTTTAAATCCGAAAGAATTTAAAGAAGAAACCAATTCAATACAAGGTTCATTGAAAGGTATTGGAATTCAAATTGGTGTTCAAGATGGTAAATTAACTGTAATTGCTCCGATTGAAGATACTCCGGCAGAAAAAGCAGGCTTGCTTGCTGGTGATGAAATTATTTCAATCGATGGCAAAAGTACTAAAGGTATAACTGTTGATAAAGCTGCAGAGCAAATAAGAGGTGAAGAGGGAACTGAAGTTACTTTGGTTGTTAAACGCAAGGATCAGGAACCAAAATCTTATACAATTAAACGTGCAGAAATTGAAATAAAATCTGTGTCTCAAAAAGTTCCGGAAAATATTCAAATGCCTAAAGATATTGTTTATATTAGGTTGAGTTCCTTTATTAGTAGAAATGCATCTAAAGAATTCTCTAATATTTTGGCAAATTCTCCTGATATGAAAGCTGTTATTGTAGACCTTCGTTCTAATCCTGGTGGATTGTTAAGTAATGCAATATATATTTCAGATATGTTTTTGAATGGTGGAGCTATTGTTAGTACTGTCGATAGAGATGGATACAAAGAAACACAAAAAGCAGCTAAAGGTGTTTTAACAACTAAACCAGTTGTTGTTCTAATTGATAAGGGGTCTGCTTCTGCAAGTGAAATTTTCTCAGGTGCAATTAAAGATAACAAAAGAGGAGTTATTGTTGGAACTCAGTCTTTTGGAAAAGGTTTGGTTCAAGAGATTAATAAATTACCAAATAGTGCGGGTATAAATATCACTATTCAAAAGTATTTAACTCCAAATGGAACTGATATACATAAGAAAGGTATTACTCCAGATGTAGTTGTTGAATTGAATGAAGAACATATCAAAAATAAGGATGACGTTCAATTGAAAAAAGCAATAGAGGTTGCTCAACAACTATCAAATGGGACGTATGTAGTTCAAAAATAGTGAAAATTTTTTCTAAAAGAGGCGGATGTAAATCATTCGCCTCTTTTGTTTATAGAGTTAAATCATATGTTCATATTAGAAATGAGTTTATAAATTATTTAAAAGGTTGATGTAAATTTTATTAATATTTGAAATAATATTTCTGTTATCACCCTTAAAGGAAATTTGGCAATGAATTTACATGAGCAATGTTTACTTCGTTATTTAACTTACCCTGATGAGTTATCTTATACAACAGAAATTTTGAAATTGAATAATAAAATATTAGAGCAAAAATTTATTGTCAAGAATATTCTTGCCAATGTGTCTTTGTTAAATTATACTGAAGGGGTAAATGATATAAAAGGTTGCCTCTAAACCTGTGCAATATATTTAAAATGTATAAAAATACAGGCTTATTGGAAAAATAGCAAAGGGTAGCTTTATGTTGAAAAAGTTTTTATATATTTTATGGGTTTTAGTTTTTGCACTATTATTATTTTTTAGTTTAAAAAATGGAAGCTTTACAGCTTTTGTTAATTCTATGGAAAATAGAACTTTTGATATTCGTCAAAGTATTCTTGTGAATTCAGGGGTTCGTCAACATAACAAAGATATTGTTATTGTTGCAATTGATGATGCAAGTTATGAATATATTTTGGATAATTATGGTGAATGGCCATTAAGACGTGATATTTATGCGAAAATGGTTGATTATATAGAAGCTCAAAAACCAAAAAGTATTGCTTTCGATTTTATGTTTGTAAAATCAATGAAAAGTAGTGCAGATGCTGATAATGCATTAATTGGTATTTTTAAAAAATATGATAATGTCTTTACTGGTATGAATTTGGATGATCAGCCTGAAGATTTGAGAGTTCCTCCTGTATTACCAGAAAAATTGGCTATTAAATTTGATAATCCTCAAGATGTTCAAGTTATGGAGTATTCAAATTGTAGAGTTATTTTGCAGGGAATTCTTAATGCGACTTCAAATGTTGGAATGATTAATGTTGCACGTTCTGAAGATGGTATTCTTAGAAAAATGCCACTTTATTTAAAATATAAAAATAATTATTATCCTCAATTAGGTTATCTGGTGGGGACTGATTATATCGGAACTCATACAATAAATAATCTTTATTACGAAGATGATGCAAGTGTTATTTTAAATTGGTACGGTCGTGCAGGTACGTTTGAAAATATTCCGATGTATAAATTGTTAAAGGTTATTGATGGTAAAGAACAATTTGATTATGATTTTAAAGATAAAGTTGTATATTTTGGGGCAACTGCAGCAAGTTTATTTGATATAAAAAGTGTTCCTGTGGACAAAGTTTTTCCTGGGGTTGAAGTTCAAGCAACTTATGTTAATAACGTGATAGATGGTAGTTTTATTATTAAAACTCCAATGTTGTTAAATGTATTATTAGGTTTGGTTTTAAGTGTATTGACTATTCTTTTTGTGTTGAGAATTTCGTCAATGCCTGTTGCATTAGGTTTATCAATTACGGTGTATGGTTTGTATGTGATTCTAACTTATTATTTAATGATGTATCGTCATTTGTGGGTAGGAATTGTGATTCCTTTAAGTATTGCATTATTAGCCTTTGTCGGTGCTGTTATAGTTAAGTATTTGATTAAATCTCGAGATTTCGATCAACAATATAAATTAGCAACAACAGATGGTTTAACTGAATTGTATAATCATAGGTATTTCCAAGAACAATTGCAAAATCAACTATCTCATTCAAAAAGATATGATGTTCCGCTTTCTTTGATTATTGTTGATATTGACTATTTTAAAAAGTTTAATGACGTTTATGGTCATCAATCAGGAGATGCTGTGTTAAAACAAGTTGCACAAACATTAAAGAAAAATGTAAGATCGACCGATATAGTATGTAGATATGGTGGAGAAGAAATGAGTATTATTCTGCCAAATACAAAATATGATGAGGCGGTTGCCATTGCAAACAAATTATGCACACTTGTTGCGTCCATATCGTATAAGCTAAGTAATAACAAAGAAAGCCATGTTACTATAAGTTTGGGTGTGGCTTCATACCTAGAAAATGAAAGTGATACTCCAACATCTATTATAGAAGCAGCTGATAAAAGACTGTACAATGCGAAAGAAAATGGCAGAAATCGAGTAAACTAATATATGAATAAATTTCTTGAAAAACCTATAAATATTAAAGATTTGCCACAGGATTATCCTGTTGAGTTTTGCCTGTTAGAAAATAATGAAAAACAAATTGAGCAAATTTGCGATTTTTTAGGCTCGGATAGAAATTTGTTGGAAGTTACCGGATTTAGAGGTAGCGGTAAGTCAGAAATTGTTGATTTTGTTGTGAAAAATCTTGCAGATGAGGTCTTGATATTACCTTATACGTGTCTAGAAACAACTATATTAGATGATATGCTACTAAGTTTTTTCGAAGCTTTTAGAAATTATACAATGTTGGGTAAAATTCTTCCTCCAAAAATAAAAGTTGAAAATTTTAATCAAAAAATTAATTCTTATTTCAATACTATAACAAAACCGATATTAGTGGTTATTGATTCGTTTGAATATGTGATTAAGGAAAATAAAGCAGAAGTTATAAATTTTATTAAACACCTTTTAAAATTTTCAAATATAAAGGTCATAATGATTGCTAAAACTTCTTTGCAGGAAGATTTTTCGGAATATTCTCCTGATAAAGTAACAACATTAGCATTTTCTCAAAAAATATTTGAAAAGTTTTTAAAAGAAAATGGAATAAAAAATATTGGGGTTTTGTCTAATGAGTTATATAAACAGTCAAAAGGTTATTATAACTATTTAAGATTGGCTGTTAATATAATAAACTTAAGACAGTTATCACTGGTGAATTTTTTAGAATTATACTCAAAAAGTTATATGGGTTTTTCTGATTTTATTCTTCGAGAGGCTATTTCTCTGATTGACCCTGTAAGTGCTCATTTGTTTAGGTTACTTACTATTATGAGAATACCAATCCATGTAAATCTATTAAAATCATTACATTTGTATGATGAACAAAAGGTTATGTTTTTTGTTCAGAACTCGTTGTTATCTGTTGATGGTGAGTGTTTATATTTGAAAGATTCATTGAGAGAAGTTTTAGAAAATCAAATTCCTGATAATGTAAAAGTTAAGCTTCACAGTGCTTGTATTGATTTATATAATACACAATTACCTCTAAAACCGCTAGAAAGAGATCTAATGTTATCTCGTCAGACAATGCGAAATGAAATTGAGTATCATAGCTTGTTTATACCTAAAAAGCCTGTGTTAACTCAAACAATTCAACCTTTAATGGTAAATCCAACAGTAATGATTCATGAACCTTTACCAGAAAAGGTTGAAAATAAAATGTGTTCTAAGGTTGAGGAACAGGTTGTTGAAACAAAAGAAGAGAAAATAAATAAAATTAGTTTTATTATTGAAGATGAAGCTATCTTAGATAATATAGCGGACTCTATTTTAGGTTTTATTGATTCGTCAGCTCAAGATTCTAAATTAGAAAAAGAAAGCAATTCAATGACTTTACAGCAAATTTTAAATGCTGCAAAACAAGAAGAACAACAATATAATTTTAAACGAGTTGTTATGCTTTATCAGAATGCTTTGACAAAAACTGATGATGAAGATTTTTATATGTTTTTGCCTCATATTTTTATAAGGTTAGCAAAGGCATATCAAAGTTTATCTGACTGGTATGAAGCTTTAGAATATTACACGCAAGCTCAAGATTTTTATTTTAATGCTTCTAATTTGCCAAAATTTTATGAGGTAAAGTTAGAAATTGCTAATATTTATTACTTAATGTATAAGCACGATAATGCAAAATTTGTACTATCTGAATTGGAAAAGGTTACAGACTTGTCTAATGAATTAGCTATAAAAGTTAATTTAGCAAGTGCAAAGTTGTGTGATAATACTGATTTGGAATATGAATATTATAAAAAATCACTACAGTTAGTTGAAATATCGACAGATAAATCTGTAGTTTCTGAGTTGTATTATAAGTATGCTGTTGCTTGTGATGAAAAAGATGATCTAAGATCTTCGGCTGAATTTTACAAAAAATGTATTGAATTAGATTCTAATCCAAAAAATAATATTTATTTATCTATGGCATTATCTAATTTGGCTGAATTGTATGATGATGCTGGAGCAACAAAATATGCGATAAAGTATTATAATGAAAGTATAAAAATTGATTCGATAATAAAGAATTATAATGGTTTATATTCTTCAGCTTTACATCTTGCAGAAATATATGCTACTAATGATGATGAAATAACTTTAGAATATATGAAAAAAGCGCTTGAATATGCGAAGATTCTTAAAGAGCCGTTTTATATAGTTGGTGCAAATCTTGAAATTGGTGATTTCTATTATTTGCGTAAAAATTTAGAATTAGCATATAAGTATTTTGTTAATGCACATACTGTTGCAAAGTTATCTTTTACAAAGGATAATATAGATAGAGTTGCTTCAAGAATAGAAGATATAAAAAAACGTGTCAGAGAAGAAGATTTTATAAAGTTTCAGGAAAAGTATGGTAAATAAGGAAAAATATATTCAATATATGGATTTATTTTTAGAAGAAAATTCTAAGGTGAATCTTATTTCAAAAAATGATGAAAAGTATTTATGGGAAAAGCATGTTTTAGACTCTTTAGGTATTGAAAAGTTTTTTGAAAAATATGGAAGTTGTAAAACTCTTTTAGATATAGGAACTGGAGGTGGGTTTCCAGCATTGCCTATTGCAATTGCGTATCCTGAAATACAGGTAACAGCTGTTGACAGTATTGCTAAAAAGATTAGAGCAATCTCTACAATTTCTGCTAAATTAGGTTTAGTAAATATAATACCAACTTGCGCTCGGGTGGAAACTTTGAATGGCGAGTATGATATTGTTACATCTCGTGCTGTGTCTTCTTTGAAAAATATTTGTGAATATGCGCTTCCAAAAGTTAAAAAAGGTGGATATTTTGTAGCTTATAAATCAAGAAAAACGTCGGAAGAAATTGCAGAAGCTAAAAGTGTTTTGAAAAAATATAAGGCTGAAATTGTTGAGATTTTAGAATATGATTTACCTTTGGAAGAAAATCTGACAAGAAATCTTATTATTGTAAAAAGAATTTAATATTGTTAATAATAGCCTCTTTTTCATTGCATATAAATCTTGTTGTTTTAGAATAAAGAAAAGGGGTTTAAAAGATGACTATTATTAATGGTGTTTTTACTGTTCATACTAAGGGGAATACTGATATAATTGATATTACGCCGCAGATAAGAAATGTGGTTTATAATCATCAATTACAAAATGCAGTTGTTTTTATTTATGCAAAAGGTAGTACTGTTTCTATAACAAATATAGAAGTAGAGCCAGGTTTAATGAAAGACTTGCCGGAAGCGTTAGAAAAGAAAGTCGGATCGTAGCCATGTCGTTCTGTGAGCC
>JAZLBN010000014.1:0-24706 GCA_045613725.1 Candidatus Gastranaerophilaceae bacterium | reverse complement strand
ATTGGTAAAATATGAATTATTGTATATATCCATGCTTGAACTATCATAAGTAATACAATATTTGTACAATTACATTTATTAATTAACAAAATAGGAGTGATAATACCTGTAAAAATTCCAATAATCATATAAAAAATTAAGAAAAACAATATAAAGAAATTAAACTCTTTTCTTGTTGCAACACCCTGATAATCTTTAAAATTTTTGAATGCAGATGTATAGTAATTAAAATAGTTCATTAAGCCTCCTTTGTTGGAATAATTATAACAAATAGAGGCTTTTTATGCAATAAAAAAGACCCTATAAAAAGGGTCTTGTTTATTTATTCAACTCTAACAAGTTCACCGTTTTTATTAAATGACATCATCATTTTGTCTTCTGGGGAATTATATTCAATATATTTTGCAAGAGATCCATTATTTCTATAAATAGCTATTTTTTCTTGTTTTGTAGTTTCATTCATTACACAAACCTCTTTTGAACCATCTGGAGCAAATGTGGTGTTTTTTAATAAATTATCGCCAAGTTTTTCTTCTACAGAGTAATATTCTCCATTATTATGATAAACAACATATTTTACATTATCAGGATTTTGAGCATCTTCAATACCTGTTAGTGTTCCATTAATGTCAAATGTATGAGTAATAGATCCTGTTGCAGTTTTTGTTGTTATTCTTTCAATAGAACCATTAGAGTAATATTGTTTTTCACCTTGAACTTGTTTTGGGTCATAACCTAAAATATATGGTTGAGTTGGTAATAATTCTGTATCTTGTTGAGGATTTTTACCAGTTGTATTTGGTATAGCTTTAAGTTCAATATTTTCAGATCTTATAAGTTTACCATCTTTGTAAGAATCTACTTTAGAAGAATTATTTTTCTTATCCATTATCTCAATTTCTGTAACTTGACCTTTTGTGTCATATTTAAAAATTCTTGATGATTCTGTATCTTTGCAATTTTCAAAAATAGTAGAAGATCCATCACCATATACAGAACAACGTCTTTCAAAATTATTTGGACCATAATGAGTTTCAACTACATTTTCTAATTTTCCTTTGTAATAGTATGTTGCTTTCTTTTCTTTTCCAGCATCATTATATTCAATAATTTCTGTTGAAATAATTACAGGAGTTTTTCCGTTTTCAAAATTATTATAGTTATTTTGTACAGCAACTAATTTTCCTGTGGAATTGTCATATGTTTCAATTTTTCTAATGGCATCATTTGGTGCTTGCATATCCATTTTATAAACGGTTGTTGTTTTTTCGTTTCTTTTAATAATAGCATTTAAAGTGCCATTTGCAGATGTAATTTTTTCACCTTCCATCGAATGAATTGCAGCAGGTGTTAATACAGTAGGAAGGGTTGGTTGAATTGTTTTTGGTGTAGCTGTAGCATTATTTGTGATTGGTTGATTGTAAGCAGCTAGAGCATTTAAACCATTCATATTTGGATTATTAACCTGATGATTTTGATTTGGTTGAGTTGTCACCTGTTGAGAGGTTGTTGCTGTTGCATTTTGTACTATTGGATTAAAGTTAACAGGATTAATCATTTTACCTTCCTTATCAATTTTTAATACTACGCTATAATTTTTTAAAACAAAAAGATGAAATAAATTGCTTTAATGTAACACTTTGTAAATAGGTTAAAACGTATTAAAAATAATAAAATTCAGAGTGACAAAAAAGGGGGAATTATTATATAATATAGATTATGTTAATTATAAACGAAGATGATATTTCAAAACGTTATGAAGAATTTAGAGCAAAAGTAAAAAAAGGAAAATCTTTTGCTGTAACCGGTTTAACATCTTTATTGCGTTTATATTTATTATCTAAAATTAAGGCATATTCAAATAAAAAAATACTTTTTATTACATCAACAGAACAAAATGCATTGAAATATCAAAGTGATTTATTATCTGCATTTAATATAACTTCTTCAATAATGCCGTTTCAAAATATATCAATGTATGAAACGATTTCACCAAATTTGTATGATTATGCTCAACAAATAAAAATTCTAAATACAACACCAGATTTTGTTTTGTGTCCAGTGAAATCTTTATTTGAAAAGTTTCCGACAAAAGAGTTTTTTAAGAATAATAGTTTAAAAATAAAAATAGGTGATACAATTGATTTAAGAGATTTGGCACAAAATCTTGTAAATTTAGGCTATAAAAAATCTACAATGGTGAATGATGTCTCAGAATTTAGCATAAGAGGTGATATTGCTGACATCTTTTCACTTGATGATAACCCTGTCAGAATAGAATTATGGGGTGATGAAGTTGTTGATATAAGATATTTTAATAATGAAACCCAAAAATCAATAAACAAAATTAAAGAAATAACTATTTTACCAATTTATAAATTTTTATTAGATGGGAAAGAAGGTATTTTAAAGGAAATACAACAACAAGAAGATACAGTTCCTGAAGATTTTTATTTTGATGGTATAGAAGTTTACCAAAATTATTTTAATGAAAACCTAACTAATGTTTTGGATTATTTTGAAGATTATATATTAGTTTTTGATGAAACAAGTGAAATTTATTCAAAATACGAATTTGTGAATGATAATTTTGAAAAACAGTTAGAGGAAAATTTAAAATTAGGTTATATAAAACAAATTAAAGGGAAGAATCATTTTACATATGAGGAATTTCTACGAACAACATCATATTTTACAAAAATAGGTTTTAACAATTTTATAGATGGTCAAACAAATGATTTAATTGAATTCGATTCACAGCCTCTAAGAAATTTTGAAGCGGATATAGATTTAATCACCGATTTTATAATTGAGCATAAGGATTATAAAATACTTATTGCAACAGATTATCCAGAACGAGTAAAAGAGATTTTAAAAGAAAAAAATATATTTTCCCCAGAATATTCAGACAGTACCGTTTTAGGTGGTTGTATACTAGAAGATTTTAAAACAATCATAATGACAGATAGAGAGCTTTTTAATAAGCGATCAAAAGAAGTTACATCCAGTAAGAAATCATATTTTAAAGAAAAACCTGAATATATTGAAAATATAAATGATATAAAAATTGGAGAATATGTTGTACATACGATTCATGGTTTAGGTGTTTATAAAGGTTTATCAAAACAAGAAATTGATGGTCAATTGAAGGATTATCTGACTATTGAGTATGCTAATAAAGACAGATTACATATTCCAGCGGAACAAATAAATCTTTTATGCAGATATAGGGGATCTGGAACTATAAAGCCAAAACTTTCCAGAATGGGTGGAAAAGATTGGGAAAATACAAAAGCAAAAGTAAAAAAAGAAGTAGAAGTTGTTGCATATGATTTGTTAAGACTATATGCCAGACGTAAAATGCAACAAGGTATTCAATTTTTACCTGATACAAATTGGCAAATAGAAATGGAAGAAGCTTTTGAGTTTGTGGAAACTCCAGATCAATTAAAAGCAATCTCTCAAGTTAAATATGATATGGAATCAGAGCAACCGATGGATAGGTTAATTTGTGGTGATGTAGGGTTTGGGAAAACAGAAGTTGCAATGAGAGCAATATTTAAGGCCGTAACTTCAGGAAAGCAAGTTGCTGTTGTTGTGCCAACAACTATTTTAGCTCTACAACATTATCAAACAATTTCAGAAAGATTTAAACCTTTTGGTGTCGGGGTGGAACTATTATCCAGATTTAGAACAAAAAAAGAGCAAACTCAGACAATAAAAAATCTTGCGATAGGTAGTTGTGATGTTGTTGTTGGTACTCATAGACTTTTACAAGAAGGCATTGTATTTAAGGACTTAGGTTTATTAGTAATTGATGAAGAACATAGATTTGGTGTTCGTCATAAAGAAAAATTAAAACAACTAAGAGAAAATATTGACATATTATCAATGTCAGCAACTCCTATACCAAGAACATTATATATGTCATTATCTGGAATTAAGGATATGTCAGTAATTAATACGCCACCTAAAAACCGCTTACCAATAAAAACATATGTTGGTGAGTGGGATGAAAACATGGTAAAAAATGCAATTATTCATGAATTAGATAGGGAAGGTCAAGTTTTTTATTTATATAATCGAGTAGAGACAATTCAGGAGTTTAAAAATCAATTACAAAAAATAGTTCCAAATGCACGAATAGCAATCGGGCATGGGCAAATGGATGAAAAAAGTTTGGAAGAGGTAATTGTAGATTTTTCAAATTATGAATACGATATATTACTTGCAACAACGATTATTGAAAATGGTATAGATATTCCGAATGCAAATACAATGATAATACATGATGCCGATAGATTTGGTCTTGCTCAATTATATCAATTAAGAGGAAGAGTTGGTCGTTGTCAAAGACAAGCATATTGTTATTGTTTCTATAAAAAATGTAAGGAAATTACAACAGATGCTGTCAATAGATTAAAAGCAATAAAAGAATTTACAACTCTTGGAAGCGGTTATCAAATAGCACTAAGAGATGTAGAAATAAGAGGTGTAGGTAATATTTTAGGAACAAAGCAACATGGTCATATGATAAATGTTGGATTTGATACTTATTGTGAATTATTAGAAGAAACAGTAAAAGAGTTACAAGGTGAAAAAAATAATAAAATAAATCCAACAATAGTTGATATAAACGTAACAGCATATATTCCTGATGAATGGGTGGGTTCTGCTGAGCAAAAAATGATTGAATATAAACGATTGGCTGATGTGAAAAATTCAGTGGAGTTAGATTATATTGTAGATGAATGGGTAGATAGATTCGCGAAACCTCCAGAATCTGTTGAAAATTTAATAAAATTAATTCGTTTAAGGCTTTCTGCTACAGAAGTCAGAATTTCCGCAATTCGAGAAGCGCAAGATTGTATTAGAATTTATACACCATATTCAAAACCAGAATGGAACATAATTCAAAAAGTATTGCCAAATAATCTATTAAAGAAAATAAAATTTACAATAGCTCCAAAGACTTGCACAGAGGGGGTTTCAATATTAATTTTAGATACTTCCTATGTAAATTTTAATGAAGTATTTAACATTTTAACAGATTTGTTCTATTATATACACAAAGTTAGTTATGAATATTAAAAAGAAAGAGAGACATTAAATGAAAGCATCTAAGTTATTGATGACCCTGGCTTTATCAGCTATCTTATTTACAGGTTGTGGTGCAAAAAATCAAAATGCAGTTATAAAAATCAATGATAAAGCAATCACTCAAGCTGAATATGACAAATTGATTGATCAAAGTATTGGACAGTCTCCTTTTGGGAAAATGGGTGATTTAAAAGGTAATAAAGATGGTTTCTTATATTTAATGATGGAACAAAATGTAATTAATCAATTAATTATTAAAGAATTATTAAACCAAGAAGCTGAAGAACGTGGTATTAAAGTTTCTAATAAAGAAGTTGATGAAGCATTAAGAAAAACAATGGATCAAATGGGTGGAAAAAATCGTTTGATGGAAACATTGAAAATGAATGGTATTAGTGTAAAAGAATTTAAAAAAGACTTATACACTCAAGTTAAAATGCAAAAATTAGCTGATTCTGTAGGAAAAATCGAAATTACAGATAAAGATTGTGAAAAATACTATAAAGAACATCCAGATAAATTTAAAAATCCAGAATTGGTTAGAGCTTCACACATTTTGATTTCAGCAAACGCTTATCAAATTCAACAAGATATAACTCTTAATGGTAAACTTGAAATGCCATTGGAAGAATTAAAAACAAAAGTTGAAGCAAAAATGGATGTCAAAAAAGCAGAAGCAGAAAAATTAGCAAAAGAATTGAAAGCTGATAAGACAAAATTTGCTCAATATGCTAAAAAATATTCAGATGATCCCGGTTCAGCAGAAAAAGGCGGAGATTTAGGATTTTTCCCTAAAGATGCAATGGTTCCTGAATTTTCAAAAGTAGCATTTGAATCAAAACCTGATACAGTTTCTGATGTTGTAAAAACACAATTTGGTTATCATATTATTTATGTCCAAGATAGACGTGCTGCAGGTGTAACTCCTTTTGAAAAAGCAAAATCAGGTATTAAAGATTATTTAAAAATGGAAAAACAAATTAAAGCTCTTGATGATTTAACTGCAGCAGCTAAGAAAAAAGCAAAAATTGAATACATGGAAGAAAGATATAATCCGGATGTTATTCAAAAGAAATTAACAAAACAAGTTCACGATGTTACTGGTGGTCAAGCTAGTAAAGTTAGAGACGAATCAAAGAAAAATAAAAAGTAATAAATAATAAATAGAAACAAAAAAGATCACAAGTAAAATTGAGGTCTTTTTTATAAAAAATATTATTTTTAGAAAAACATTAAGAAGTGTAAAAGTTTTTATAAAAAATGTTACTTTTATAGATAAAACGGGTACATATTACATGTACACACACCATTTTCTTTTTCTTTATTTTCTCCTACACACTAACCTTTTAAGATAAAAGCCGTAATACGGCTATTTTTATGCGAATTTAACGTATTGTAAACATTTTTCATAAATAATTAAAGATTTTTTAAAAAGTGTCGATTATAAATTTGAGATAGAAAGAGTTTTATCAAAATATTTATGCTAAAATTTAGCATAAGAGGAGCTTTATGGTTGAATATATAGAAGATATTAGTTTTGATATTCCTGACGGATTGTTAGATGAAATTCAACAAAACATACAAAATATTATTAAAGATTTTGATGTTCCGGAAGAAAATAAAAATGAAGTTATAAAACAGATTAACTACATTTATACAAGAACAAAATATTTATCAATTACAGATGAATTGACAGGATTGTCAAACAGAAGATGTTTTGATTCAACATTTGAAAAAGAATTTTTACGAGCTTCTCGTTATAACAATAAATTAACATTAGTTATGTTTGACATAGATTATTTTAAATCGATTAATGATAAATACGGTCATCAATGTGGAGATTTTGTATTAAAACAAGTTGCAAATGCCGCATTACAAACTTTTAGAAAGACAGATACTGTATTTAGATATGGTGGAGAAGAGTTTTCGGTAATTTTAACAGAAACGGATATTAATCAATCTGTAATACCATTGGAAAGATTTAGAAAAACGATAGAAACATTAGGTTTAATGTACCAAGGTAAGAAAATAGATTTTACTGTCAGTATTGGTGCATGTCAGTTAACACCAGAAATTTGTACGAAAGAAGATTTCATTCAAATAACAGATGAAGCATTGTATAAAGCCAAAAACACTGGTAGAAATAAAGTAGTATTTGTTTAATAATTATCTGTTATTTTTAGAATATTTTGGAACTTTAACCAACCTGTTACAACGTGTTGAACATTATCTATTCTGATTACACTAGCATTTGGAGTGACTCCAGGTTTAACCCAATTTGCGGAGTTTGGTAATCCGCCAGCTTGTTCACCAGTTTTTACTTGAACTTTACTTAAAAACATATTGCCAATAGATAGGGATTTGAAAATAATTTTCTTTAAAGGTTCACTATCAGTACAAAAATATATTGAAGCTAGACCTTCCATAATAGTACCTAAACTACACGGTCTAATATTATCTTTAAAAGCACCATAGTAACTGTTATTTTTATTTGTAATTTGATCAGAAAGTGTTGGAATTGCAATTTGTTCAGCATACATTTTATAGGTGTTTTTTTCTTCAGGGGTAACAAGATTATTTTTGAATAATTCTTCTATTGCTAAAACAGACCAGTGATCAAAAGGTATATTTAAATCCATATTCTTTCTTGTTTTAATTATATAATTGATAATGTTTTTGGCAGCAACAAGCCATTTTTCCTGTGGATCTGCTAGGTATAAATATATCAAGCCTGCAGCGGCTTCTGATGGGTAGAATATTGCTTCTGCATCTTTATTTATTAATTTCTTATCAATATCGTAATAAGCATAAATATTACCTTCTTCGCTTTGCATAGAGAGAAGAAAATTACCTAAACCGTGTAAAATTTCTAATTCAATTTCGTTTTCTTTATATAAATTTGCTAAAGCGCATAAAGCTACACCAGTTGAACCAGATTTTGCGATTGGGAATTTTAATTGTTCTTCCTCTGGGATAGATATAACGGCATATTTATCATCTCCAAGTTTTTTAATATATCTGTCGATAAAATATTTTGAAGATTTTATTCTTGCTTCTTTATATTTTTTTTCCAGACCAAGTTGTTCATATAAAAACATTGAATATAATACACCGGCATGTCTTAGTGAATTATATGTTTTATTTTCATAAGTAATTTCGGAATCAATATTTTTTCTATATTGAAATCTTCCATCTTCTAAAATATTTCTATCGATATATCCCATAGAAACAGCTATTTCCGTATAATAAGGTAAATCTTTAGTATGCTCACGAGTATTTTTTTTCGCATCTTTATAAAGTATAGTTATAAAAGTTGCAACTAAAGTAAGAAAAATTACCGGAATATATGTTGTTGGAGATGATATATCAAACATAGGTTAATTATAGCAAACTAAATAAAAATAATAATAAAGCATTTGTATGATTTTTTAAATTTTTAATATATAAAATGCTAGTATATAATTTGCATTTAAGAAATTTTTTCAGTAAAATTAGAGTGTTAATGTAAGGGGATAAAATGAGAATTGAGGCTAAGAATTTAATTAAAATATATGGTGATAGAAGTGTTGTAAATGATGTTTCTTTCAGTATTAATAAAGGTGAAGTTGTTGGTTTATTAGGACCTAATGGTGCTGGTAAGACGACTACATTTTATATGGTAGTTGGTTTAGTAAAGCCTAATAAAGGGAGTATTACTTTAGATGGACAAGAGATTTCATCATGGCCAATGCATATGAGAGCAAGATCCGGTATAGGATATTTACCTCAAGAAGCCTCAAGTTTCAGAAGTTTATCGGTAGAGGATAATATAAAATTAGTTCTTGAGATGAACGATAAATTAACTGAATGTGAAAAATCGAAAAAATTAGAAGAGTTATTAGATGAGTTTGGTGTTGCAAGATTACGTAAGTCATCTGCAATTTCTCTATCTGGTGGTGAACGTCGTAGGGTAGAGTTAGCTAGAGCGTTGGCAGCAAGTCCAGACTTTATATTATTAGATGAACCATTCACAGGTATTGACCCTATTGCAATTGGTGAAATCAAGGATAATATTAGAAAATTATCTGAAGATAAAGGTTTAGGTGTTTTAATTACAGATCATAATCCAAAAGCAACTTTATCTATTACAGATAGAGCTTATGTAATTTTTGATGGAAAAATAAAAATTCAAGGTAAGAGTCAAGAGGTTGCGGTTAACCCTGTTGCTAAAGAATTTTATTTAGGAAAGGATTTTTCATTATAATGAAATTTAAATTCCCTAAAATAACAATATATGATCGTTATATGTTTAAACAAGTAACAATGGCATCATTAGTTGCAATATTGTTATTTACGATTGTTTGGATAGCACCTGAGACTTTATTAAAAACAATAAAAGGTGCTTTAAGTGGTTCATATACTTTAAAAACAGCTGTATTATTGCTTGTGTATGAATTACCAAAAGTTTTAGATAAAGCATTTCCTGTAGGGATTTTATTAGGTACGTTATTTACGTTTGATAAGTTAAGCAAAGAATCAGAACTTACAATATTTAGAGCCGTAGGGATGTCATTTCCAAGAATTATTGCACCTGTTGTTGTATTGAGTGTAATATTTACTTTTTGTTGTTTTATGACTGGAAATAAAGGTACACCAATGGCTGCGGCAAAAACAATGGCAATCAAGGGGAGTGTACATTCAACCCAATATATTTATACGCAAAAAGATAATTCAGGAACCCCTTTAACTGCTGTTGTTGTATCTAAATCTTCCGGTAGAAATTTAGAAAATGTAATTGTTCTTGATTTTGCGAATCATTATTACCAAGATGTACACCAACTTCAAGATGTTTATTCTGCAAAGCGTGGCTATGCGCACGATGATAGATGGGAGTTAGAAGATATTACAAATTATAGAATATCTAATGATGGTATTTACTTTGATATAAATCATATTGATAAAATGAAGGTTTTAGAAGGTGAATCTGCAAAAAATGCATATACTCTGATGAGTTACTCAACTGTAAAAGAGCGAGATATCAATAATAAAGATTTAAAAGCTTATGTAAATCTTCTAAAAAAAGAAGGTCTAAATGAAGAATATAATGGTACTTTGAATAAATATTTACAAAGGTTTTTCCACCCATTAATATGTGTTTTATTAGCTATATTGGGTTGTTTGTTAGGTTTTAGTAAGCCTCGTGAACAGCGAATGGTAGGTTTTATTATAGCGATAGGTTTTATTTTTGCTTATTATATAACATTACCGTTTTTTGATTTGTTAGCTGAGAAAGAGATACTCTCACCTTATATAACTTCAACTTTACCAACGATAGCTTTTTCAGTTGCAATTTGGTTTTTCTACAAGTCAAAGGATTTATAATATGAAAATTCTGAAATTAATTATTTGTTTGTTAGTATTTATGTTTTTTACTTTCACACCTGCTAATGCTGGTGATATTAAGATTGATAACGAAAACGGTATATATCATATTGTCTTAAAAGGTGAAAAAATAAAAAAAAGAATTAATTTTATTACTTCAGAAGATTTGATTACAAATAGAGAAGCTCATCAAAAATCAAGATCTGTATTAACTATAAATGCTGGATTTTTCGATCCTAAAAACGGAAAGACAATATCATATGTTGTAACAGATAGAATTATTTCAGCAGATCCTATTTTTAATCCTGCCTTACTTTCAAATCCATTTTTTAGAAAAAACATGAATATGATATTGAACCGTTCAGAATTTAGAATTACTCAATGTGGAAATGATTTTGAATATTCAATAGTAGGGCACAAATCAGAGGTTCCTTTTGGTTGCGCACTAATAACGTCTGCTCAAGGTGGACCTTTAATCTTGCCGGAATTGCGCATGGAAGAAGAAGGGTTTGTTGTTAAAAACGAGCAAGGAGAAGTTGTTAGAGAGTCAGCTTCTGTTTTACATAAAACAGCAAGAACTATTATTGGACTAAAAGGTACAGATGAATGTCATATATTTATAATTACTGATGAAAACCCAATGGATTTATATGATGTTAAAAAATTGTGTATAGAGCATAAACTGGATAGAGCAATGGCGTTCGATGGTGGAAGTTCAACATCTATGAACTACAAAAACAAAATAGAAGTAGTATCAAAAGATGATGGCACAGGAAGAATGCTAAAATCATTTATGATTATAGGCGAATAAAAAGTTATAAAGTGTTAAACAAAAAAGAAAGTCTCATCGAATGATAAGACTTATAAATATACATTTACCCCACAAATATGTTATCACATAAAAATAGAATTGTCAAGTCTTATAGTTATTTTACGTTTTGTTATAAATTTGCATATTGATGAAATTTTAAAAATATTGTAAAATATATGTATGAAGAAGGTTTGCGTATATATAATATTTCTATTATTATTGAATTTACCCTGTTTTGCAAATACATCAGCAAGCACTGAAGATAGTGATGCTCCGAAAATCTTTATATATCGTATTCCAGAAGAAGTTGAAGCTGTTGAAGAGTCAAAAAATATAATTTCTGATGAAATAAATGTCAATGTCAATTCTGAAATTAAGAAAGACATTGTTTCGGATGATATTACGGCAGATACTTCAGGTGTTGAGGTGGTTGAGGAAACAGAAATTGATTATTTGATGGATGAAAGTATTTATCAAATCAATGATATGTATTCAGATGTTTTATATGGTTATGCTTCTTATGGCGAAGAGGATGCGATAATTCTAGAGGATTCATTGGATGAATATCAAGCGATAAAAATCCAAAAACCATATAATTATAAAGGTCAAAAATATTACGCAGGAATAAAGAAAAATACAAGAAAAAATTCATATTCAAAATTTAATAATATGGAATATACAATTGCGCAAGAAAAATATAACAATGCTGAAAAAATAGGCGGGATCACTGCAGGAACGGCATATGAGCAAAAAATTGACTTTGCGGAATTAAGACAGGTATCAAGTATTTATTCAAGATATGATTCTAAATATTATGCATTAACTACAGAATTTTCTAAAACGGTAAACAGTACAAATGGTGATTTCAATGATTATTTTACGTTTGCGCCTGAATTAAAACTTAGCCAATATTTATCTTTGAAAGAATCAATTTCTGCGAACTTCGCAAAACATATTAAAATAGCTGAGTTTTTTATATCAATAAATCCTTTTGGAAATAAAGATATCGATAGGTTTAATATCGAAATGGGTACAAGTTCTGTATTTGATCAAAATAACTCATTAGTAAAAAACAGATTTAAGATTATGACTAAATTTAAATTGTAAAAAGATTGTCTGATACATGAAATTTGTTTATAATGTGATTAGAGGGATTTGAGTAGATGTCAGAACAGTCTGGTAAAGATAAAAAAAAGCAAAGGAAAGAAAGATTAAAACGTAAAAAACTTGATAGAAAAACAGGTTTTTATTATTCGTTTTTTACTATTGTGCTTATTTTTTGCTTAATTCAAATTGGTTATGGTGCAATTTTAAATATTGGTAAAATTATTTCATATCAAGGAAAAATGGTAACATTAGAAAAATTACTAAAAAAAACACAGGCGCATAATCAAGATTTGAAAATGGAAAAAAAGGTTGTAACATCTGATAATAGTTTGGAAGGTATAGCTAGAAATAATTTAAAGATGGCGGGAGAAGATGAAATATTGATAATAATCAATAAAAAAGTTGAAGAACCCAAAAAAGTTAAGAAAAAGAGAGAAATTAAATGGTTTAGGAAGAAAGAAAAACAAGACAGTAAACTTCCTGAAAAAATATATATCCCTCAAGAAGTTGTTGAAGAATAGAATACAGGTAATGAAATGGAAGAAACTCAAGTATTTGAATATATTAAAAAGGCTTTTGAATTAAAGGAGTCAAAAAATTACAAGCCAGCAATAGAAATGCTTTATAAGGCTTTGGAAATCGAAAATGATAATATTGAAATATTAGTTCAAATAGCAGAATTATATTTCTTGTTAAATAATTATACAAGATCATTACAATATTTGGAAAAATCATTATTGCTGAATGCAAATCACTCTAGTTCGCTAAAATTATTTAGAACAATAAAAGAACGACAAGGTGATACAGATGGTGTTTTAGAAATATCGACCAAATTATTTGAGATTGAGCCAAATGAGGATAATCTTAAAGATTTAATAAAAGTTTTAGTAAAATTAAAATTATTTTGTGAGATTGAAAAATATGTATCTTCTGAATTTTTCAATTCAGATGTACAAATAGAATATGTGACAGCACTATATGCTAATGGTGAAAAAGAAAAAGCAAAATCCATTATCGAAAAATGTGATTTGGAAAATGAGAAGACACTGTTGTTGCTTGGAAAAATGAAATTTGATGAAAATAATTTTGAAGAAGCAAAAGAAATTTTTTCAAAAATAGGTAAAAATTCGCAAAATCCTGAAATATTGAATTATTTAGGATTATTTGATTTAGAGAATATGAATTTTATAGAAGCGATAAAAAACTTTTCAAAAGCTTCGAATTTAGACAAATCAAATCCAAAATATTTTTATAACTTAGGAAATGCATATTTTTATAATGGTTGGATAGAAGAGGCTCAAAAAGCTTATCAAAAGGCATTATATATAAGTCCAGATAATGTAGATTATAGATATTCTTTAGCGTATTTATATTTTGATAAAAAAGATTATACAAAGGCACAAAAAGAGACTGATGCTATTTTGGAAATTAATAGTGAACATTCTCAGGCTCGAGTTTTAAAATCTTTATTACTTGCTAATAAAAAAGATTATATAGGTGCAAAGAAAATTCTAGAAGAAAATCTTGCAAAAGGATATAATGATAATTTTACAAAAAGTACATTGAGTAAAATTTATACAGAATTAAATATCTATAATAAAGCAGAAGAATTAGTAAACGAAATTATTGCTCAAAGTCCTGACAATCTTAATTATTTAAGCGACTTAGTAGAAATTCATATTAGAGAAAAGAATTATGATAAAGCGATAGAATTAGCAGATAAAATTCTTGATATAAATCCAAATTATATATTAGGTAGTTTGCTAGGGGCAAGAATTGCACTACTAAAAGAAGATTATGAGCTTGCAAAAGATTATGCACAACAAGCAATATCATTGGATATAAATTGTTCAGAAGGCTATTTCTTATTAGCTCAAGTTCGTGAAAAGACCGATGATATAGAAGAAGCAATTGAGTGTATGAAACGAGCAATTTTATATGATTTAGGTAATGCAAAATATTATAAAACAATGAGTGAATTCTATGTTTTAAAAAATGATTATAAAACAGCAATGGAATATATCAAAGAGGCTGTAAGTATTGATGATTCAGGTGAGTATAAATTTTTATATTCAGAATTAGTGAAAAAAAATAGAAAGAATAAATAAGGTGAAATTTGCCTTTTAAAAAAGTGTAACTATAATACGATTAAATAGATAATCGGAGAGAAAAATGAAAGTAATAGCTTTAATAAAAAAAATATTAATTATATTGGCTTTAATGTTATTTGTTGAAGGAAGTACATTTGCTGCAAAGGCTCCAGAATTTACTGTTCCGCATCAATATCCGGCAAAATATACACCGGATTATATACAAAAAATTAAACCAATGTATGAGGCAGTTGGAAAAGACGAAGTTTTTTATGTTGCATTGGATATGTTGCAAGATACTGAGGGTGCATTTTCTCGTAATGCAATTTTAGGAAATAATTTAACTGGTAAACCTATCAAAATTGAATTTAGAAATTTGGGACAAATAAAGCAAGATTATGCGACATTTGATGCTTTAGGTTGGAAAAAAGGTAAAAAACTTTTTATTTATATCAGCAGTAAGCATAAAGATGCTCCAGCAGGAGCTTTGGCAGCATTACTAGCACATGAGGCGCTTCATCAAGACGAATTTAATTCACTTGCAGAAGAAACATATGCTTGGACGATGGAAGCATTTGTTTGGGATGATATATTAAGACTTTACCCCGAAAGCGATAGACAACACCCTCTTGTAAAACGAGAAAATACCTTAAAGAAACTATTAGAAAAAGGTGAATATTCAAATAAATATATCAAAAAAGCGGTTATGCAAAATTCAGGATATAAGCATTTGCCATCATATTCTCCAGGGTTTGATAGTCTATAAAATTTATAAAGTTTTTTGAATAATTCTATAACTTAACATCAAAGTATATTGATTAAAAAAAAGCGTTGATGTTAAATAAAGTTATGGGAAGACAGTTCAAAGCTTTGATATTTTTTATCGCATTGATTTTTACAATTTATGCAATAAGTTCTTTTGTTACGAATCATCATAATCCATTGTTAGATTTTGAAGAACAAAAAATAAATACATCTCAGGTGTCTGCTCAGAAACTATTTGATCATACTTGGCAAATTATAAAAAATGAATACTATGATTCAAACTTTAATGATCAATATTGGTTAAGATGGAAAAATCATTATCGTGGGAAAATAAAAACAGAAGATGATGCTAAAGTTGCAATAGAATCAATGATAGCTAGTTTAAATGATCCGTATTCTAGATATTTAACAAAAGAAGAATTTGCAGAACAAAATGTTAATATAACATCTAAAATCTCAGGGATTGGTGTGAATATCATAAATGATTCCGGTAAAATTAAAATAATTAGTGTTATAGAAAATACTCCAGCGCAATTTGCAGATTTGAAAATAAATGACATAATAATTGCGATAGATGGGATAAAAGTTAGTGGGATGTCTTTAGCTCAAGTATCAAATCTTGTCAAAGGTCCAGTTAATACATTTGTAAGTATAGATATATTACGTAATAATGAGCTTGTCAAAAAGAAAATTATAAGAAAAGAAATAACAATAAAAACAGTAAAAAGTTCAGTAGATAAAAATATTGGATATATACAAATTCTTAGTTTTATTAGTAATTCAACTCCAAATGAATTTTTGGAAGCTTTAGAAAACACAGATAAGACAGAAGGATTGATAATAGATATTAGAGGTAATACTGGTGGTTTATTGCCAAATGCGGTGTTTGTAACAAACTTATTTATTCCGAAAGGTAAAATAGTTAGTATTGTTGGTAGAAATGGTTTTCATTATGATATTATGGCACAAGATAATGACGTGAATATAGAAAAACCTGTAATTATTTTAGTTGATGGAGCAAGTGCTAGTGCAAGTGAAATTTTTTCAGGAGCAATGAAAGATTATCACAGAGCAAAATTAGTAGGAACAAAAACATATGGAAAAGGAATGGTGCAAAAGATTATTCCAATGCCAAATGAGACAGGTTTAAATTTAACTATAGCAAAGTATTTAACACCTAAAGGTAAGGATATAAACAAATTAGGTATAAACCCAGACATAAATTTACCACTATCGCAGGATAATATGGGTAGTGTAAATGATATTCAATTAGAAACTGCAAAAAATATAATGGAAAAAATGATAAGTTCAAATAATCCATAATCTTGACATCGTGTTATGTCTTGCGTATAGTATATATACAAACGGGTGGCGACATGGCCAAGTGGTAAGGCAGAAGCCTGCAAAGCTTTTATCCCCCAGTTCGAATCTGGGTGTCGCCTTTTTATAAAATACAAAATATAAATTATATAAAACTGATTGTTCTCAATCAGTTTTTTATTTTGGTTGACTTTTATAAATTCATCATTATAACCATGCAAAATGTCCTACAAACAGATGATTTTTTTCAAAAAAGTTGAGGAAAATCTTCAAATGTTCGACAATATTAATAATATTACATGTAGAGGTAGAACTATGCGTTTAAATAGTGGAATACAATATAATGATAGTGGTTTAACAGCGTCAATTCGGGCGATGCACCTTGATAGTGAATTGATTGCGATAACAAATGAGAATATTGGTGGTTTTGATAAAGTTGGTTATCAAAGAAAAGAAGCGGTTGTAACTTCTTTTGCAGAATACTTAGGTGTTCATGCATTATCAACTACACGAGATGATAAAGTTGGTCGTATTGCAGTTTCAGCAAAGCCATTAGATATTGCAATTGCGAATAAAGGGTATTTTCAAACCAGAACAGAAAATGGGACAAAACTTACTCGTGATGGTAGATTCCAAATTGGTAAAGATGGTACATTGTTAACATTGGAGAATGCAGTTGTATTATCAAATGCAGGTGTACCGATTAAATTTCCATTTATTCCACAAGATTTAAAACAAGTTAAAATTGATACAACTGGTAAAATTACGATGTTTAACCCAGAAACTCATAAGTTAACATTGATTGGTCAAATAGGCGTTGTTGACCATAATGGCATAGCTGTTATGGAACCAAATTTGAAACAGGGTTATAACGAATTTTCAAACGTGGCTTTACAACAAGAATTTTTATCAATGATGCCGATAATTAAGAATTTTGATGCAAACAGACAAATGTTTATGTTACAGAATTCAGTTTTAGGTAAAACAATATCTCAATTAAGTCAATAATAAAAAATAGAGGTTTATAAATGCACAATTTACAAGGAATTATTTCAAAAGGTACAAATAACGCTTTAGTTCAATTCGAAAGATTTGGACAAATTGCTAATAATTTGTCAAATTTCCAAACAACAGGTTATAAGGACGTTACTTTTGAACAAATCTTAAAAGAAGATGGATATTTAACTGGTTCAGTGAGAACAAATTATACTCAAGGTTCAATAAGAATAACAAGTAATCCATATGATGTTGCAATTGATGGTGCTGGATATATTCCTGTTGTATCTCCTTCAGGTGAGGTTCAATATACAAGAGACGGTGCATTCAGACAAGGTAAAAATGGTTACCTAACAACAAGAGATGGTTGGATTGTTGGTGAAGGTATTAAAATTCCATCAAATTGCTATAAGTTTGAAATCAAACAGAATGGTGAAGTTTTTGCATATGATGCAAGAGGAGCAAAAGCTAAAAAGGTTGGAACAATTCCACTTGTGAGGTTTGACAACCCTGCGGGCATGGAAACAACAGATATGAATAGATTAAAACCAACAGACCAAGCTGGGAATGCAAAACTTGTAAAAAACCATGATTGTATAAAACAAAATAACATAGAAATGTCTAATGTTAGTATTTATCGATCTGCTACAGATTTGTTAAGATTAAATGCTTCAATGTTAGCAAGTATGCAAATGATAAAATTAGCAGATTCAATGTACAACAAATCAATAAATATTAGAGAAGCATAATTTAAATAATTGAAAGGTGTTAAAACTATGTATACATCAAATGATAGTATGAATAAAGTTTCGTTAATGATGAACTTGATTTCACAAAGACAAAGAGCTTTGGGTTCAAACATTGCAAACGTGAATACACCTGGTTATATTAGGCAGGATATAGAGTTCGGTCAATATTTGAGTACAATGAATAGTCCGTTAGAAACAAAACTTTCTGAAAAACTAGGACCATCAGCAATTGCAATGGATAGATCGGAAGAACCAGTAAATGCTGCAAATGAGCTTTTACAAATGCAAGAAAATTCAATCCTGTATTCAATGGCAACAAGAAGGATGACAAATATTGTAACTGAAATGAAAACAGTAATAAATGTTGGTAAATAATAATTAAGGCGGTGAACACAAATGGGTATAATGGAAACGATTGATATTGGTGCAAAAGCTCTTCAAGTACACGGAAAGAGAATTGATATCCACGCACGAAATATTGCGAATTTGGATACGCCAAATTATGTTAGAAAAATTCCTGTGTTAACTGCAGTAGATGATATTTCGTTTCATGGTTTAATGAATTCAATGAAACAGGATGTATATGGTGTTGGTACTTTACCTTATTTACAAGGTGGAGTTAGCTTTTCAGGAGTTGTGGAAGATCCAACACTAGGTCACAAAATCTATAAACCAGGTCATCCAGATGCTGACGAAAATGGTTATGTAAGGGCATCAAACGTGAATGCAATGGTTGATATTGCGGACGCATTGGTGGCTCAAAGAGCTTATGAAGCAAACTTGGCACTTGTAAATATTTCTAAAACTATGGCGCAAAGAGCTTTAGAAATTGGCAAATAGTTTATAGTAATTTGTAGTAGGGGAATTTATGCAAGGTTGCATGGAAAAATACAGAAATGACTTTACAATTCGCTTTGCGCAAGTGATGCAAGAGAATTTGAGAGTTTGGAAAGAATTACAAGCCCAAGAGCGAAGAAGTTTGTATAGTTTGCGATCTATTGGTATATATATTTTTACTGGCTTAATGGGGTTTGTTCCGGGGAAAAGAGAAAGAGAGTATAATTTGGATTTTCACTGTGGACTAGCAGTTGTTTTTTTTATCGCTTCAATAATTATAAATATTAGTGTTACAAATAAATGTTATCAAGATGCAATAAAAAGAACGCTTTTCCCAAAATTATTACAAGTTTTTGGTAATGGTATTAGTTATAAATTTTGTACAATAAATAAAAAATTATTAAATAATTCTGAACTATTCAAAAAAGAAATAAATAGTAAAAGCATTGATGATAGTTTTGGTGGGACATATAATGATGTAGATTTTAGTATTGCAGAAAGTGAATTGACCAATATTAAAAAACTCAAAAATGGAAAAACTGAAGATGATCGCTTATTTAAAGGTATTATAATGTCCTTTAAAATGAATAAAGAAATAAATTCTAGAGTTTTGATATATTCAAAATCGATATTTAATAAACCTCCAAAAGGTTATGAAAAAGTTAATCTTGAATATGATAAGTTTAATAAAAAATTTGAGGTTTGGGTTAAAAAGGTAGAAGGTGGTGCAACTGATCAAATTGAAGCTAGATATTTGTTAAATGTTTCCTTTTTGGAAAGATTTATGGAGTTAAAGACTAGTTTTAGAGTTAGTAAAATCTCTTGTTCAGTGTATGGTGATACAATTTTAGTATTATTGGAAACAGGTAAAGATGTGTTTGAATTGAACCATTTATTTAAAAGAATTGATGATGTAACGCAGTATAGAAAGTTATTTGATGAATTTGCATCAGTATTATCATTTATAGATGTATTAAATCTTGCAAGTAAGACAAAATTATAGTATTTTAAAATTATGGATTTGAGAATAAATAGATGTAGAAAATATATAACGTGGAATATTGTATCTGTATTAGGGTATTTAGGTTTAGTATTTAGTATAATATTTTTATTTATGTTCACGATATCATCATCCGGAATTGGTGTTAGTGCTGATGTAACAAAGATATTTTACGAGTATACTGTAAATCATGTGATATTGCCGTATATAGAGATGTATAAAATGCAGTTAATAATAGTAGGAGTATTATTAGTACTATCTGTATATGAAAATAGTTATTACATGTATAAAGGTGAATACGGATTAAGGCTCTTTACAGAAAATGAAAAAATATATTCAATATTGTTTGTAACAGGATTATGTTTGAATTTGTTACCAATGTATATATTTTCCATTTTTGTATTATCGAAAATATTACGATATTTTGTAGGTTTGTGATAATATAACAGTATAAGTCGATGTGACGGAATCGGTATACGTGCACGTTTGAGGGGCGTGTGGGGAAACCCGTGCGGGTTCAAGTCCCGCCATCGACATTTTGTTTTTTAGAAATATCAAAATTAGGTTCTATCTCAGCATTTAAGAGCTTCTTACGGGTTCCATAGTCCTTGATATCACAAGGGGACGGTCTGTTGTTTTCAAGAGCTTGTTTTGCTTTCTCTGAGCGACCTTCAAGGGTTCCATTCAACTTTTCAATACTAACTGAAAATGCTTTTTTATCTTGTAGCTTTAATTGTCTTAAATATTCAAATACTGGCTTAAGTCTAACCTTTACTATTTGTCTATCATCATCTATTTCAATACTTTCTGTAATTGTGGCAAGTATCATTCTCTTTTCTTCAAGACTTGCTTTTAAATATAACTCTGGAATACGATTGGCAAAGTCTGTAAGAATACTCATTCTTGTTATTGTTTCTTTAGAAGTTTCGCTGAGGTTAGTAATTTGGTTCCCAATTTCACGCTTCTCTTTTTGCCATTTCTTTAATAACTCATTGAAAGTTTCAATCTCATCATCATTCAAATCGCCACTAAGTTTTTGTTTCATAGCACTTGAAATAACATCAGTAAGTTTATCATATTGTTGTTGTAGTTCTTTAATTGACTTATGTTCATATGCTTGCATGCCAGTAACTGTTTCAAAGATAGACTTCTTAACTCTTTTTAGTTGTTCATTTGGTATATCAAAACTTTCTAGCACTTCTTGCATCGCTTCATCAATAAGATGTTCGCTAATGTTATGCTCTTTTTCATGAACTCTATAATAATTGGAACATCTATAGTAAGTATATGTACCACTATTATGAGCCCCATGCTTAACTAAGCCAGTATAGGCACATCCACATTTCGCACATTTAATAAAACCTGTATAAGTCTTTGTGTCTCCTTTAGGTCTTCTATTTCCTGTATCAGAGAATCTTGCTTGCACTCTATAAAAGAGTTCTTCTGAGATAATAGGCTTGTGTTTACCTTGATATAATTCACCATCATGTGGGACTTTACCCATATAGACTGGGTTTTTCAATATGTCTTCAATACGCTTCTTGGGATATGGTTTACCTAACTTATTTACAAAGCCATACTTAGCAAGTTCTCGACCAACTCCCTCTAATGAAAATATACCAGTAGCATACAGCTCAAAAGCCTGCTTGATGTAATGCTTTTTATCATTGTCAATACGAATTGTACCATCTTTTGTATTCTTCTTTAAATAGCCAACAGGTTGTTTCCCTAGAGTATAACCATTCTTTGCTCTATATTCCACTGTACTTTTAGCCCTTGTCTTAATATTCTTAAGCTCCTGAGCCGCCATGCCGAGATATACTGCAAGTATCATTGGTTCAAGCTTTAATATATCTTCAAACCCTTCATTAATACAAGCTATTGTAACATTATTCTTTTGGAGAAATGGTAATATGATAGAATAATAGTCTTGTATATTTCTGGTTGGTCTATCAATCCTGTATGTAACTATACAACGAATTCTATCTTTATGTGCCTTTACATATTCAAGCATCTTCAGAAACTCTGGTCTGTTAAGATTATCACCTGTTTTATTTACATCCGAAAAGAATATAAACTTGCAATCCCTGTCGTCAGCATACTTTTTACAAAGTTCTTGTTGGGTTGATATACTAACGTTATTTCGCCCTGTATCTTCCTTGCTTTTGCGAGCATAACCAATTATAAGGTCTCTTGTCTTTTTAGTTGCCATGTTCTTTCTCCTTTTCTATTATAACATTACTGGCTATTAAATTATCTGTTCTTAGCCCAACACGAGATATGGTAATCATTAACTGAGTAATTAGAGCGTTATCTAAAACTTCATCTGTAGCTTTACTGTAAGAAGTGAATTGAACTTTTAATTTCTTTGCCATATTACACCTCCTAGTAACCCATGCCTGTTACTAATTCGGTTAATAAAGCAACTGTACGAGGCTTATAGCAAGCTATGTATCGCTGTAGGGCTTCCCTATCTCTCTTTAATTCATCAGAACGAATTTTCTTACCTGTTTCAACCTCCAAATAACTTCGGACTTTATCAAGAGAGTAATCATTTAATTTTAGTAAATGAATGATGCCATGCATTCTTTCTAATTGAGCTAATGTTGGGAGTTTATCCTCAGAGAACGATATATATTCTCCTTTTGCATTAATAAGGCTTTCTCGACTTATTTCTAATTCTTTCAATTTATTGAGTATAGGTGTTTGAACACACTCTAATAAATTCTTTAATGTAATAGTCCCCTTTTCTGTTTGAGGAGCTAAGTAAGTTCTTATCGCTTTGTAGTTATATAATCTTAATTCTAGTCTTAATACATATTCAGCAAGTCTTAATCCTTGTTTACCAATAACAGATGTATAGCCATAAGACTCTAAGTATTGAATCTCATCAGCTTTAGCATATATACATAAACTATGTTTCGCTGTATTTGCTGATTGCTTGCCTCTAGGTAATATTTCATATCCACTATTACCATATTTTAAAACACTGTATTTATCTGTTCTAATTGGTAAGTAACTGGAGAAAGCCTTGATATATGCTTTTGTATTAAACACTTTTACATCATTTGTTGCATGAACTAATAATACTTGAGCTTTTTCTATGAACTTTTCATTATCAAATTTAATTAAAGATGCTTTTAGTTTATCCAATGCTTTGTTGATGTTGTTTTTGTTTATTAACCCTAAGCAACCTTTTCTAGCTGTAATCTTCCCATTAATCTGACAAATAAATTCTCCATTACAGAAATACATATGTCCCACCCCTAAGCGATGGCAATAATCAAAGAAGGGTTTTGCATTGGGATATTTTATCTTTGCATATTCATATTCCATGCTTTTATCTACATAGTTCTCTTCCTCTTTGGTTAGTTCCATTGTGCGAACAGGATTATCTGTTGTACCTACAAGATGCAACATATCTTCATTCTCTTTAGTCGGTTTATTTGGATAGATACTTCTAAAGAAACGACTTCTTTCTACTTTAAATCCAACATATTCAGCTTCTGTAAGAGGTAATAGTAATTTAATTGCATCAAAACTAATACAATTATTAAGCTGTCTAACTGGTTTTATTTCCTCTTCAAGACTATAATTCGTTTCTACATCATAGTCGTAATCAAAAGTTTCTCTATCAAATGATGTTTCCAACTCTAATTCGTCATCTAAATTGTCATCATCTTCTAAAGAGAGATAGTCTTGATTTTCCTCTTCAAATCTCAATACTTCCAATTCTTCTTTTGTTAAATAGTTACTCTTTTTCTTTGGCATATCTTGCCTCCTTTCAACCTGTTACCTTCAGGTTGAGGGGTCTTAATAAGCCCAATAAGGAAATCGCTTATCGAGAAAATTGGCATAACAAAAACAGCTACTATCACTGAGTAGTAGCTGTCTATTAATTTTAAAATTCATTATCTATAAATTACGAAAGTCCTTCCAAATATTCTTAATGCAATAACAATCAAGAAGTCTATCAAATTTCATGAGATTAAATGTTTCATCATTAATAATTTCTCTATATTGATTATTCAATTCATTTACAGCAGTACTTAAAGTGTCTTTGCTAGGATAGAGTTTCCCATCTCCAACTAATTCGAAAGTGTATATTTGAAAATCTCTTGATTGAGCTTGTGCTTCTACATAATCAAATAATTCTTGAATTTTAGGAGAAAAGTGTTTTCTTCGTTTCTTGGGTTTAGTGTTATCTTCTTTTGTTGTTTCATATTTAACTTTTGTTGTTGTAGATTTGGCTTCTGATTTAATTACTGCTTCATCTCCTGATATTTCATTAAATAGTTTCTGTAATTCTTGTAAGCGACTTATTAAGGCTTCGTTAGACTTTGATTTATCAATACCAATCTTAAATGAAAATGTCTGTATAGGCACAGGATTCATATCCATAAGGCAATCGCCATAAGGCATGTTGCTAGATGTTAGTTTATATCTATCATGGGTAATAGAAGTTAATTCTACTAACTTATTTACATATGCAAACAACAAAATTTTAAATTCTCTGCCTGGGAAATTTTCATCAATCCACGCTTGCAATCTTTTAG
Source organism: Candidatus Gastranaerophilaceae bacterium (assembly GCA_045613725.1). Lineage (GTDB taxonomy): Bacteria > Cyanobacteriota > Vampirovibrionia > Gastranaerophilales > Gastranaerophilaceae > Zag111. The sequence continues at coordinate 14 of JAZLBN010000014.1, read as the reverse complement.
CCACAGGATTAATA
>JAZLBN010000013.1:0-25013 GCA_045613725.1 Candidatus Gastranaerophilaceae bacterium | reverse complement strand
CAAAAATCCAGATACATCAAAAGTTTTTAGACCTTTAGCTTCGACATTTTCTAACACCTGAGGTAACACTTTTATATTTTCTGCAATTCTTTCAGAATCACCAACTCTAATATCATCTATATTAATCAATGCATCAACCTTTGGTGCAACACTGCCAGTCATATCTAAAGTTTGTTTTAACATTTTTATATTTTCGGGTTTTGAATCAGCACTACATAAATGTGCTAATTGATTAAAGAAAGATTGTTCTTTAGATGTTGGCCCTAAATTCATTGATGGCATACCTTTCAAAACAGAATTAGCTAAAGTTGCAACTAATGATTCAGTAGCTTCAGCTTGCTTTTCAGTTCCTTTAGGGAATAAATCAACAAATTTTGACAAAAAGAAACGTGCATTAGTGGCATCAGAATGAGAAACAACTGTTTCAGCCAAATTAACCGCTTTTGGATTAGCTTTGCTTAATCCTGGTAACAAATTCAAAACATACCCCATTAAAGTAACATTAGTATTATTAAATTTCCCAATAGTATTAAAATCTACCGTTGGAAAAACTTCACGACTAATAAATGAGTACATATTTGATAAGTCAACAACATCATGAGCTAAACTCAAATGACGCTGAGGCATATCTCCTGAAATTTTTAAAAAATTATTGATTTCACCACTTTTCAATTCAGAAATTTTTACAGAGACAGCCATCTCAGAAAGTTCAGATAAAGCTCTATGTTTATCTTTTTGAGCATCAGTCAACCTACCACCTCTTGAGATAATACCATTTAACTCTGCAGTGTATTGATTTTGTTTTTCTATAGTTAAATCAACAATATCTCGTCCAGATTTCGCAGCATCTACACTTAAGTTAAAAGTGTCAGCCTCAACTAATGCTTTTCTAGTTTTAACAGCACTATCAGCTTGAGATTTTGCAATTAATTTTAATGAGTTAATAATTTCTTCTGAGGAATTTGTACGAGGGGAATGATAAGTTGCTCCACAACTGATATAACCGCCATCACCAACAAAACGGTTTGCCAATTTACGAGATTGTTGCACACTTGTATCAGAAACTTTACTTGATACTCTTGAAAAAAATGACATAGATTGATAATCCTTTCTACTTTTTCACACTAATTTTGTTGATATAAAGTAGAAACAAAAAATAAATTGCGCAAAATTTTCATAATATTACATCAAATTTACAAAAAATATAAAAAAGTTGTTGCATTTTATTTTTTAGCATGTACAATAAAGAAGTAACCCAAATATGCGGGGGTAATTCAGTGGTAGAATGCCTCCTTGCCAAGGAGGATGTCGCGAGTTCGAGCCTCGTCTCCCGCTCCATAAAGAACACTCATCACCAGATGGGTGTTTTTTATTAGGGAGATAATGGCGAGAACGAGCTTTTTGCGAGTGAGAACTCGTTGCTTTAGCTCTTTGCGAAGTATGAGCTTTAGAGATAAAGTACCTACTTGGCTCCCGCTCCATAAAAGACCGTAAGACTTTAGTCTAGCGGTCTTTTATTTTACGTGAATACAATGACAAGAACGAGCCTTTTGCGAGTTCGAACCCGTATCTCTAGCTCTTAGCAAATGATAGGAGCATAGAGATGGAGTACCTTCCTGACTAGCACTCATAAAAAAATACTCACACATAGATGGGGATTTTAATTTGCGTTTATATTTATTGTTCTGGACAAGATTTGAATGATTAACAAAATAGATATTTGCGCAAATTTAAAAATGTTCATACGTTATACAACATATCAAACAAATAAAAAGGATTTGTCTATGAGTATTATAAAAAACGCAATTCAAGATTTAGTAATATTACAAAACGGAAAGATTGGAAAAAGTTTATTAACAATAAAACCTATTAAACAAGGTGAACTATTCGATATCAGAAACATAAGATATGCTCCGCAAAATTTACACTCTGACATAGTTCAAATATCAGCTAATAAAACTCCTAATTTAATAAATGAATCTACACTGCAAGAACTTGTTAATAAAAATCTTACATTGCAAGAAATATCTGACACATTAAACGTCTCTATGTCTACGATTAGATTTTACCTTAAGAAATATAATATTACACGTTTTAGTGAAGAAATCACTGCCTTGAAAAAATATTTTAAAACAAAAGACCCAAAAGAAAAAGCTGAAGCATTTAAAATTATAGACAAATCACTCAAAAAAATTGCTCAAAAAGAAGCTCAAACACAAACAGATATACCTTTTGAAGATTGCCTACAGAATGTCCGCTTAAGATTTTTAGAACTTATGGGTAAAAAAGATAAAGATAAATCTATTAGCGTATATAAAATCCTAGAAAAAGTAGAAAATTCAGCCCCTACACCACAACCGAAAATCGAAAAAATAGGATTAAAAGAAATTGCTAACGAAATAGGTATAACAGACAGTAGAACAGCTAGATTTGAAACCATCGATAGAGCAAACTTTTTGATTAAAAACTCTAACTTAAGCAACAAAGCACAAGAGATAATAGAGCATTATCTAATAAAAGAAACACCTATAGACGAAATCAGTGATACTTACGGATTAACTAGACAAAGAATCCTACAAATTTTAGAAAACGGATTGGCGAAAGTCAAAAAATATAACTATACTAAAAACAACCATTTCTCAGAAACATTGAAATCACATATACTTCAAGATGCGACTAACATTTAATTGTAGAGTAGTAGATCAGGCGGCACCAGACCTGCAAACTATATTTTCCCTCAAATCCGTATAAAGTTCGATTTTGGAGTTTAGAGATTAAAAAAGGTGCATTGATATGCACCCTACTACTTATAAAGGTAATTTGTACCATTATTTAATTGAAAATATTAATAAAGATGGTGCAAGGTATAAAATGATGAAAAATATTAATAGAGGTGATAAACCATAAAAAAATAGACATCGGAGCAAACCCGATGCCTATCTACTAACATTATAAACTATATCAAAACAAATTTCAAGTACAAAATACAAATAACATAGCCGAACTCATAAAAAAATATGATAGAGTTATGATACAAAATGCAACAATACAAAACAAAATAAAACAAATCTTTTTGAGAGTTTTTCATTTTTACTGCAACCAAATTGCAACCAAACTATAAAAATTTTACAATATACAGCCACTAAAATAAAAAAGCAAGAGCCTAAAACTCTTGCTATATTTATCTTAAAAAATGGGACCAGAGGGATTCGAACCCACGACCAAGGGATTATGAGTCCCCTGCGCTACCGCTGCGCCATAGTCCCGCGGTAATATTCAATTGTCTTGCAGGATTTCTAGCTTGCGGTAGCTTGTCTCACTTCGTTCGATGCGCTACCTTTCCTCTCCTCGAACGTGACATCTAGTCACCTTCTCGTCGGCAGAGTGCCATAATCCTATAGGATTCAATATCAACCAGTAGAATTTAACTTAAACATCCCACTGCGACATATTGTCCACATTCAGAATACCATCAACATATATAAAAATCAAGTCAGTTATATTGTTAATATTTCTTTTTGTGTAACTTTTACTTTGTCTTTATACATAGATTCAGTAGGCAAAACAACACAATCAGACAATTCTGTACCTGTTTTTATTTTTGCGCCATCAAAGACAATACAATTCTCTAATTTTATATATTCACCCAACTTACAATTATTTCCTATCACAGAACTCCCAACAAATCTAACTGTATTCGGAATTTTAGAATCTCCTGCAATATAATTACCTAAATTTGTTTCATTAATCCTAGCATGTTCTATTTTACATACACCATTAAATACATCCTGAATAGATTGTTTATATTGAGAAATCGTACCAATATCATTCCAATAACTATTTACTTCAAATGTATTTATCTGCCCTTCTTCCAACAATTTAGGAAACACATTTTTAGCAAAATCATAAAACGTATTTTCTGGGATATAATCAAAAATCTTGTAATTAAATATATAAATACCAGTATTGATTAAATTGGATTTTGCTTCGTCTATTGAAGGTTTTTCTTGGAATTCTGTAATAAAACCTCTTTCATCCGTTACAACAACTCCAAAATTAGAAACTAAATCATGAGAAACTTGCTTTACTCCGATTGTAGCAACAGCGCCAGATTTCTTATGAATTTCTATACCTTCTTTAATATCTGCAGTTGTCAGAACATCCCCAGACATCACAATAAAATCTTCACCTTCATCAAAGAAAAATTGACATTTCTTAACGCCACCAGCAGTCCCTGACAATTCAGTCTCCTTGATATGGTTAAACTTTACACCTAAATTATTTTTGCTATATCTATCAATAATTTTATCTGCTAAATAATAAGTATTTGAGATAACCTCAGAAACACCGATTGATTTTAGCTGAGTTAAAATTATATCCATCAAAGGCCTATTCATCACTGGCATTAATGGTTTTGGAATAGACAATGTAATCGGTTCTAATCTTGAACCTAGTCCAGCTGCCATCACCATTGCTTTTAAATTTTTCTTCATAAAATTATATCCCTTTTTTAAAATTGTACTACCAAGGGTAATTTTTATCAATAGTCCAATCTTGAACTTTAATAACAGCTGAACATGCAGCACCAACTCCAAAACCATTTTCATAAGAAACTGATTTTTTATTACAACTATCTTCTAATTCTGGGCTTCTCAACTTTGTATAATCATAAACATCATGAGGTATTCCACACTTATCAACACCACCAACATGAAGTCCATTTTGTATATAGTGCTCATTATATACAGTTTCATCACATAATTTTGGCTTATGTGAATTGTTATAAATAGAATAAATAAAAACATCGTGTCCCAAGACATTTTCACCACTCTTACCGTCAACATCCAATAAGATAGAAACTTGGTTATCTTCTGTTTTTCGAAAGCCTACAACTGCACCATTATTCAATACATATCCATCTGTAAACTTATTAGAATAAGTTTTATTTGCTAAATCTTTATATTGAATAGCTCCCCAACAAGGAGATGTATCCTCTTTACATTTAGCCACGATTGGCATATCAAGTGAAAAATAATGTCTTATAAAGTCAGATATTGGCAATGTTACATCAAAATCCCCAGGAGTCTCAGAATACCTCATAAAAGATGTATTTGAAGAATTTAACAATTGAAAATGCAAGACTTTTAATTTAGATTCTAAAGTTTTAAGTTTTACCGATTTTAGAAACGGAACACCAACTGTAAAAACTAGGATTATAAAAACAATGCCCACAATTAAAATAGTTTGACTCTGTGTAACTGCACTTAATTTCTTCAAATTTTTAAACACAATAAACCCCTTTAACTACTTACTCAGTATCTCAATTATTTTCTCTTTTGTTAAACTTGGATTAATTTCTTTAATAGTCGTAACCTCTCTTGAACTTACTGGTTCACCAAAGATTTTTTCCAACAATTCTTTATCATAATCATATAAAATCGAACCATGTTGCAGAATATAACCATTTTTTCTACATTGAGCTGAGCCAATTAATTTTTTATTGTTATAACACAAATCAGCTCCAGTAGAAATTAACATACAATAATCAAATGCTGTATTCACTGGCTTTGTTCCACCAAAATCTAATTCAATATCTAATTTTTTAAATTTATCAATAAGAATATTACAAATTTCTTTATACGAAGATACAATATGTTCACCGTGTTCTAAATAAGAAATTGGACATATAAAACTATATGTTATTTCATTATCGTGTAACAACGCACGTCCACCAGTCAATCTTCTGACAACATCAATATTATTAGCTTTTAAGAATTCATTATCTAAAAAACTATCATCTTGGTTTCTACCTAAAGAAATACAAGCTGGCTCCCAAGCATACAACCTAAAAATAGGCTCTGTTAAACCTTGTTCAATTGCTGAATCTAACAATTGCGCATCTATATCCATATTTTTTTGACCATTATATGTTTCAAATGGAATAAATCTCATAATAATACTCCTTAATATAAATTTTCAGAATGAATAGAATACCCACCTTTGGATAATTCCGGAACTCTAATTTCATCTAGAGGCAAAAATCCGTAATCATCTTTTTTACTATTTAATTCTGTATTTTTGGTTTTTACGTTCTTATCAACAGACTTTTCTTCTTTTCTTCCTGAAATAAAAGAAAATATATTCTTCTTTACTGAATTTTCTTCCTTTATAGGCGCTTGATATTGTGTAACGTCACCATTTCTATATCTAGCTATAGCAGTCTGCTTATCTTCACCATGTAAAAAGATAAAACCTTTTGTTGATTTTGGATCAGGTTTAACTTTTTTCACCTTCTCTACTTTTTCAACACTTTTATCTGTATTTTTTCTTTTTAATTTTGACCAGATATTTGTTTTTGGATTTTCATCTTCTAGCGATACAGCCAACCCAGTTATATCACCAGTTGAATCTAGTTCAAAATCTTTTACTCTTTCATCTTTAAATACATCTTCATCGACAGTTAATACACTATTTACCTCTGTATTTTCACTATTACTTAAATTATCAGTAAATGTCGTAACCGCTTCAACAGTTTTATCATATTCAGCATTTTGAACGGAAGAAGAGTTCTCAACATCCTTACTAACATTACTTGAATCCGTAGAACTAACTTCACCTTGCTCTCTGGCAGCTAATTCTGCTTCAAATTGTAAAAACGTTTCTCTTCCGACAAACTGTTCTAAAGCAGCTCGCTTTGAGTAAAATTCAGATCTTGCCGTACGCTGTCTATCTAAAGCCATACGATAATATGCATCAGTTATAACAACCATTTCTCTAGATGCATTATTTTTTTGAGCTAACTCAAATTTATATTGCCTATCTTCAACTAACTTATTTACAAACTCTAATTGTTTTTTCGCACTCATATAATCATAATACAAATCAACAGCACGTTGTTGTAAATCTTCAACTTTACGTATTAATATAATCATATCAGCATCATTTACTCTTGTATATTTATAATTAAGAGCCTTTGTATCTTGAGACATAATCCCAAATATATTTCCGCCAATCAAAGAAGAACCAGCAATAACTGGACTTCCCATACTTGCTCCAACTAAAGTTGACATACTTGCAATAGTTCTCAAAACATTTTTTAAGGATTTTTCATCCGGTTTATCCGCATCTGGATTCGCCAATTTATATAACGCAAAGTTAATAGTATCACTTTGCACCGCAGCACCTTGCCATAATAAAGATAAATCCGCAAGCATTTCTTTTTCTTCAAACTCTAATTCTTGCGCAATTTCTCTTGATAAATTTTTTATTGTTAAATCTGCATAAGTCATATCTGCAAAGTTAACACCATCCACAGTTTCTAATACTTTAGCAGGAGATTTAACTTTTTCTTGAAGAGCCTGAACATATTGTTTTTCAGGCAATTCCGAAATTCCAACTCTAAACGCCGGAGGTTTAGGAAATTCAACATCAGATAAAACTTCTGCCGCTATACATTGGATGCTTGCCAAACTTAAAAATATCGAACAAATTATTACTTTATTTTTTAAGGACATCGTCATTGCCTCCAACTAGTGTAGCATCGTAATTATATTGATACAAATTCAACTTATCAACAACTTTCTTACCTGCAAGCCTTTGTAATTCAAGATGATATTTTTTTGACAATTGCATATATTTAAACTCTTCAATTTCCATATCTTTATACAATGCTGAAGAAATCGCAATCTCCAAAAAATCCTCTTCATCCATAGCTTTTATATAATTTTTGCTATACAAAAGCTCTCTTGACCTAATTTCCTTCAATTGAGTTAATGCACTCTTGTAATTATAATAAGCATTTATTATTTTATCTTGCAAATTTTCTACCAATCCAGCTAATTCAATTAATTCTGTATCAGTTAACGGGATTTCTTGAGGTACATTTTTACGATTTAACAAATTATTAGCAATCCTACCAGCCGCATAAGAACCTGACTGCACCATATAATCAGCACCTATTATACAAGGAGCAAGAGCAGCTCCAGTAACAACTGCAGACAAAGTTTTTGCCATCAAGGATGAATGAATTCTACGTTGACTCTCTGGAGTAGCTAGTTTTTTTAAAGCAAACCCAATAACTTGATTATTTTCTACAGTTCCCTTCCAAAGATTTTCGATATCTTCCATATCCTTTTCTTTTTGAAGTTTAATTATCTCATCCATAATCTCTTTATCGCTAATAACAAGAGACTCTTTTCCTTTATAATCAACCTTAGGCAACTCTATTTTTGTTTGAGTAACCTCACCTAACTGAACCTCTTCAACCGCAAAAACAGTCTGCAAAGAAGCTAAAATACACATAATCCCTAATAAAGCTAAACTCTTTTTCATAATTTATTTATAGCACAAGCACAATAATAAATCCAATGGTTGATTAATCTTTAAATCTTCTGATTGTTCTACCGAGCATGAAAAAAAACTAAAATAATTAAGGAAGAGGACAAAGAGTTGAGCAAAGATAATACAAAGACCCGTTATATGAGTACCCCATCGGGTAACGACATGCAAAATGCATTATTAAAAAAAGCCGATTATTTAAGAGCTAATCTTTCTTACAAAGAAGCTATTAGCACTTATTTAAACTCTATTTTGATAGATAGAAAAAATTCACAAACATATTTCGGACTTGGAATGTGCTATAAATACATAGGAAACACATCTAAAGCCATCGAGAACCTTGAAAAAGCCGCTCAACTTGATAGCGAAAACTTTGAAACATTTTTCGAATTAGGGCTTTGCCATCTAAAAAACGAAGTACCTTGTAAAGCCATAAAATGCTTCATTAAAGCAATTCAAATAAAACCGGATAATCCTGAAGCAATATATCAACTTGGAAGAGCTCACGAACTATGTGACGAACAAGATATGGCATTAATGATTTACCAAAAATTAATCGAAAACTCCCCTGATTATATTGAGGCATACCTAAGAAAATCCTCATTATTTATGAAAATGGAGTTATACAAACAAGCATTAAGCCTATACCTTAACGCACATAAAATAAACCCAAACAACACTGATATCTATTCAGAAATAGGTTTATGCTTTGATAAACTTGGCAAACAAACCGAAGCCAAGAGATACTACAGAAAGTTTTTATCAGCTCAACCTAATGCACAAAATGCAAATATTATATTAAAAAGAGTTGAAAAACTAAGACAGATAAAACCAAAACAAACAGCTTTATCGTTGGTATAACTACATATCTTCTTCTAGCAAAATATCATGTCCTACATTTTGCATAAGATTTAGATAAGCATCATAATAAACTTGTACCGCACCAATGTAATCTTTAATATTCTCTTGATGAGCATTTTCAACTTGAATCATATTTAATAGTGTAACTTCACCATTTTCATAACGTCGTTTAAAATCGTCTAAAATAGCTCTCGAATCTTTTAATATATTTTTATAATGCCCTATATTTTCTTTAGCATATTTAAAATTATTATAATCCTCTTTTAGTGCAAATTTTAAATGATTTTCAAACGAAGCTTTATCGATTTGCGCCCTATCATAAACAATACGAGCCTTTTTAATATCTGGAGTATAACTATATAAAATTGGCACATCAAACCCTGCAGCAACAAATGCACCAGGTAAAGCCATTCCTTTTGTTTGGTTTGCTGTCTGGTATGCATAACCTCCACCAATATTAAGATCAGGTATTCGTTTTCTCTTTGCCTGAACAACTTCAACCGCTCTCTTTTCAATATTTGAGTCTGCTATAGATAAGGCATAACTAAATTCCATAGCCGTGTCTTCAATGGTTTGATAAGGTAATAAATTAATATCTAAAAGCGATAAATTATCAGCAAATAACGAAGCTTCAACAGTATCATACATAACTTTCGAGCCTTCAATATTCATTGCATCATTCAGAGTAAACTGAGCACCAAGCAAATGGGCTTTCGCTTGATTCAATAGCACTAGCTGTCGTTTATATTTCATATCATTTTGCAAAATATCGATACTAGTATGAAGCTCATGCTCTTCGTGCTTATCAGAAATCAATTTAAAACTTCTAAACAACTTCTCACGTTGTTGCAAAACCATAACAACAGACTTCATATAAAGCACATTAAAATAAGTTCTCATAACCTTTATTTTTAAGTTATGTTCAGCAGCCCTAATCTCATCTTCGGCTATTTTTAAATTAATTTGAGCAATCTTTTTTCTAACTCCTCGTTTTGCAACCTCTATAGGAACATACAAACCAAATTGACTCGAATTACCTCTAGTAACTTTTCCCATCAAAAAATTAGATTGCATTTGAGGATTTTTTAATGCATTTGCTATTTTTATATCCTGTTTAATTTCTTCAACTTTTTTACGCTTAGCTTTCAAGTCTAAATTCTTTTCCAAAGTTAAACGCACAGCATCATCCAAAGATATATGTACCACCTCTGAATATACTTTTGGAGAGATAATAAAAATAAATAGTATTACTAATAGAATCTTTTTCAGATAAATATTCATAGCAACCACATTCTAACATAAAAAACAAAAAAATATCACGGCAATTTCTTACCGTGATATTTTAAAAATTTTATACTTATTAGTATGTTGGAGCCTGAGGCATATTAACCTTTGGACCTTCTTGTCTTAAAACTGGTTTTTCTGTATTTAACTCATCTTCTACAGGATCTAATTCCGGAGCTTCCGCATCAACATTTTCAGGAGTTAGTTCTGGAGCTGCTACATCATCATTTTTAGAAGGAGCAACAACAGTTGAATTCATTATTGGTTGCATTAACTCAGTTATATTTTGCATCAATTCCTCTTGATTTGGAATCACACAAACTTGACCACCCATCAATAATTGCATCATCTTTTCTTCTTCAGGAGACGTTTTTTTAATAGAAGAAACAGATACTTCACCTGAAGTTACATATTTTGATCTTTCATCAGCTTTTCTATCTTGCATCGCAACAAAACCATCTATAACTACATCTAACTCTTCTTGAGTGAAGTTACATTGTACTATTGGTTTAACCTTAGCAATAGTTTCATCCTTGATATCTAAATGAAATACATCTTTAATATCATTACCAAGTCCACCAATATTACCTGTCATATAATAAGAACATTTATTATCAACCCATCCATTAATGTCGAATTGATAATTAAGCTTCAAACCAAAAACATCAACAGTTTGTTTTATATGAACAGGCTCACAAGTACGGAAATTAGTCATATAACGCTCAGACAATTCAGTAATCGCATCCATCGCTTTATTCGCAACGTCAGCTGGAGTTGCATTACTAAAATTCACAGCCGTATCTTGATTACATTTTTTTTGAACATCCGCGCTTGTCGATTGTAATGCTCCCGCAATAGTTGGAACACTAATCAGTAACGCTAAAATTAAAACAAATCTTTTAAAATTACTCATTTCCTCAATTCCTCTTCTTTCTCTAAAAATTCAATATAGATTCAAAAATTTCATTCGAATTTGGAGCATTTAATATTGTACATGCTCTATCATTTAATAACACATTTGCTAATGCTGCATCAGATCCAGAAAGGTTTGACAATGAAGTAATATCAATAGTTGAAGGATCTTTAAGCATTTTACCAGAACCATTTCCTGACGCTCTTGCTTCTTCCTGCAAAATAGAATCACCTACAAGCAAAAGCTGTTGTTTTGTAAATTCGCAACTAATCTTAGGTTCAAATGTTTGTATTGTTGCCATTGATGGATCAACGCCATATAAGGTTTGAAACATATCGCTTATACCAGTTGAATTAGCTTCAAAATCAATTCGACATTTATTATCAACCCATCCTAAAATATTAATCTTAAAATTAAAATTAACACCACTAATATTTGAATCCAATGATTCAGAATATTTTTTGCAATTTTTTACACTCCTAGACAACTTAGAACCATCTTGAACATTTATTTTATTACTAGGAGTTAACCTTTCTGATGTACTTCTTTTAACACTCTCTGAATTTACTGTTCCAGACTGACTGTTTATTTTTCTCTTTGTCGTTACAACATCAGCAAAAACTTGCCCACCAATAAGCAATATTGCCATAATTGAAATAATATACATTTTCTTCATACTACACCATCTTTCAAGAACTATTATATAGCATTTTTCAAAATTTCAAATAATACTTTTGAATGGTATTTTTATCAAAAAAATCCAGTATAATGTACAAAGATTTAAACAAGCGCTTGGGAGAAAAAGATGATTGATAAGTCTAATAATGAATTATTTATATTGGGTACTGGAATACTTATTCTAGGACTTGTACTTGGTTCGTATTCATTTACATCATACATGGAAATAAAAGACCTTGAATCTAAAATCAACTTTGAACTAATTGACGAAAATAACTATCTTTCAGCATCGGAAAAATATTATAGATATGTTGAAATTTCAGATTATTTAAACCAAAAATTAAATAAAAATAAAAATCTACCAATAAAAAACTCAACTTGTATTTATTTAGATTACGCACAACACAACGCTATTGAATTATTTAGACTAACAAATAAAAAACTTGATACTGATGAAAATAAAAAAATTATAGCCTCAAGTAATATCCGGTCTCTATTCAATAAAATAGATGATTATGGAACTTGCAAAAATGCTCCTATATACAAATCTGAATTACATAAACTACTAACAGAAATAGAACAAGATCAAAAAGCACAAGAAAACGAAGAACGTATGGCAAGATTTCTTAATGGATACAATTATAAAAAAGAAAATAAAAACACAATAACTGAAGAACTTCCAAAACTAGACCCTATTCCAAAGGAAGAAGTAATAAAAGATATACAAAATATAAAACAAAAAGAACTACTCAAAGAACCTACACAATAAATAACAAAAAAAACCACTCACTTGTGAGTGGGTCGTTTTCTGCATCCTAATGGTCTCTTTTAGTGTTTATTATTTAGGAGTTTATATGTTTTTGGGGTTAATGAACTATTTATATTTAGTGTTTCGACTACACTTAAATCTTATGTATTTATTATGGCATAACCAATTTTATATGTCAACAATATGTTTTTATGAAAAATAAATTATCCGCAAAAACCACTAATAGTGTAACTTTTACACTTTACAAAACTTCACATTGTGTTTTTTGTCAATTATCAACATGGATAATTCTTTTGTTACAAAATATTAACAAGCTTTTTGCCATTTTAGCAATTATTTACCAAGTATATACTTTATATATAAAAGAGCAGAGTATAAAGGATTTTATTACATGACAGGACAAGAAAAAGTCGCATTAGACAAAATCAATCGTAGCGCAGCAACAACAGAAACATACGTAAGAGCTGATTTAGGTATAAAAAGAACCGATGAAGAAACAAGAAACGTAATCAGTTCTACATTTGGGATTATAAAAAATAACCTTGAAGCACTTTGGTATTCGGTTGGACTTGAACCGAACGTAAACTTAGCTTATGAAAAAACAATGACTGACCCTAACCAATGTATCGAAATAAACGGTAAAAAGTTTTATCCTCATCCAGGAGTCGGAAACCTTAAAGCATACAACGAAGTAGGAAATCCGGCTGGAGGATGTTTCTCAATGCAAACATTAGCTTAACAACAAATGGAGAATCTGTTATAAATGTCAACCTTAAACGGAATACAACTTAATAATACAGGACTAAGTTTACAAACCCAATTTATGGATCAAGGAATAAATGGGTTACCTAATCCTGAATCAGGCATGGCTAATTCTCTACCAAACAATCCTCTATATAATTTGTTACAAGTAGTATTCCAAGGCAAACAAACAGATAATATCTCAGGATATAACAAAAACGATTACTTTATCCAAACAGGACTAAAACCAAACGCAGATAAAGGTGATCATAAAATTTTCACACAAGCATAAAAAAGACCCCTCAATATTTGAGAGGTCTTTTTAAATAATTTTTATTAAACTGCAGCTACTAATTTTGATTTTTCAATACAAGAAATCAATGTTGAAGCTACTGTTTCTTGTTCTTCCTTAGTTAATTCTGGGAACATTGGTAATGAAATAACAATATCTGTATTGTCTTCTGTTACAGGTAATGAACCTTTACCCATACCTAACCAAGCATTAACTTTTTGGAAGTGAAGTGGGATTGGGTAGTATAACATAGCACCAATACCATTTTCACTAAGCATTTTATGAACAGCATCTCTATTAGGAATTTTCACTGTGTATTGGTGATATACACAATATGTATCATCCAATTCTTTTGGAGTTACGACATCTACACAATTTGCAAATAATTCATTATAATATGCAGCTTTTTCTCTTCTTAATGTATTCCATTCATCAATGTGTCTTGCTTTAATTCTTAAAATAGCAGCTTGGATTTCATCAAGACGGCTATTAACACCTAATTCATCATTGTGATAACGAACTAGAGAACCGTGGTTTCTTAATGAGATTAATCTATCTCTTAATTTTTCATCATTTACTGAACACAAGCCACCATCACCCATTGTACCTAAGTTTTTAGTTGGGTAGAAGCTGAAGCATCCAATCTCGCCAAACGTACCAACCATTTTACCTTTATAAGTAGCACCAATAGCTTGGCAACAATCTTCAATAACTCTCAAATTATGACGTTTTGCAATATCCATGATTGCATCCATATCACATGCCTGACCGTATAAGTGAACAGGGATAATAGCTTTTGTTTTTGGAGTGATTGCTTCTTCAATTTTCTTAGGATCGATATTAAATGTATCTGGATCAATATCAACAAACACCGGTTTTGCATTAACCATGCCGATAGCTTCAGCTGTTGCAACAAATGTGAATGCTGTTGTGATTACTTCATCACCTTCACCAATATCTAAAGCTCTTAATGCGATATGAAGAGCATCAGTACCCGAATTCAATGCAACGGTATAGTTACAACCAATATAGCTTGCTAATTCACTTTCTAAAGCCTTTACATTTGGACCAAGGATATAGCAACCAGATCTCATTACTTCTACTACAGCTTTTTCAGCTTCTGCGCCAATTTGTTCATATTGACGTTTTGAATCAAAAATAGGAATCATCTTAATATCTCCTTTATTAACTACCAAACCATAAGTTAATTATACCACTTGGTATTTGTGCATTAATATAAACTTTATATCTTATTTAAAATAAATATTGAATTAGTCGAAGTAATTACAAACTTTTTTCAGATTGTTTTTGATTAACTACCCCAAGATTTTCTAATTGAGTAATCACAACATCCGAATCTGGTTTAATTTCAGCAGCTTTTACTATCATTTTTTTTGCACGTTTTAAATATCTTTCCTTTGATGTTTCATTATACAAAAACTCATTTGCATAAGATAAATAAACATACGGTACATAATTATCTTTATCTATCTTAGCTAATTTAAAAAAGAATTTTATTGAATCTTCTACATCCCCTCTTAAATATTTAATATAAGCAATTCTTGCCAATTTTTGCTCAAGATTTTCAACTTGATAAAACTGCCTTTTAACTTTCGATTTAGAAATTACAATTGAAACCCTATCAGATGATTTTTTACAAGGTAAGACATCACTATTATAGATATTTTCTATCCCTACATATTTCCAATTAGGATCTAAAACTTCAATATTTTCATTATAACTTTCAATTCTTTTGGAAGCCGAAGGATGAGTTGATAAAAGATTAGCATAATTACTAAATGTTTCCAGAAACTCTAGAGTTTCAACACCTTTATAAGGTGAATAACCCGCTCTTGTTAATAATGCCAAAGCCTCTGCATCTGCCATATATTCCATTGTACGAATTTCTTTATATATGCCTAATTTTTGGGATTCAACAGATAATTCAGTTAAGCTTGCAGTTGATTGATTATTCTTTTTAGCAGATTTTACTAAAGAATCTAAATATTCAATTCTTTGTGATAACTCATGTGTTCTTTGAATATGACCAAGTATATGATGTGCCATTTCATGAGCAATTACAAAAGCTAAAGCCTCGTCACTAGAGTATACAGAATCATACAATCCAGTATTTATTACAATATAACTTCCATCAAATGCAGCGGCATTTGACACTTCAGTTTTTCTAATTGCAATTCTCCAGTTTACATAATCAAGATTATTTGCACGAATCAATCGTTCTGCAATCCTATACACATTATAAAAATCAACAGCATCTGGCTCTACGTTTACGGATTTCATATTTTTACGCAATGCAGGAATAACCATTTGCTCATATTTTTGCTCATCTTTTGCCAACTTTTCTGCGTAAAGCTTCTCATCAATCTTTGTATAAGTTGTAAAAGATAATAATTTAGGATCTTTTATACCTTTTGCAACATCCACACGATACTCTTTATCATTCCGGTAAGTTTTTGAATGCTTATGAGAAGTGTTATACTGAACATTTTTATTAACCTCATCCAATTGGTCTTCCAAATATGAAGCTTGCACGGTTCCAATAGAAATTAATAAAACAAACAATAACAAATACAGCTTTTTAAACATATTCAAAACTCCTAACTTAATATATATATTGTATAAAAAAAACACATTATAACAATATAACAATAAAAATATAGCCACATGGCGGATTTACTAATCAAGTAAACTAGTAAGAACTTTATAAACTCTATCTTGTCAACATAATCAAAATTTAATATAATAGCAAAAAAGGTAGGGAGAGTTATGAAAAATTTTATTATTTTGGTATTGATGCTATTAATAACTACACCAGCATATTCAAAAGATATTGACATAAACACAGAAAACGAAATTCAAACAAGAATAGACCAAGTTGGAACAACAATACTAAATCATAATAAAATTTCTAAACGTATAATATTTACATATAACAAAAACACAAAGAAAAAAGCATTAACAACAGATAAAACTCTAACAAAACGACAAGTAATCATATATGATGGTCTATATCAATTTGTACAAACTGACGATGAGCTTGCTGCGATGTTGGCTAGAGAAATTTCGAAAGCAATGAAGTCTTACGATGGTTCTTTTGGTGGTTGGATAGATTCAGCTCAAGTTGCATTAGGTTCAAAAAAATTTGAAACAGTATCGGATAAGCGCGCTGTAGATTTACTTGTAAATGCAGGATATAACCCACTTGCAGTAATCATCTTCATCAACAAAACTTGCCCTCAAAAGCGCCAAGATACTTTTTCAAGACACAACTTAACATCCAAACGTCTTGCTAGAATTTATGAATACATAACTTACAAATACCCTCAATACCTTGAAAACAATGAATATATTAACAATGAATATTACCAAAACTTCTTGCTTACATCTGTTAATAACAGAAAAGCCTTAGAAGAAAAAATTAAAACCAACTCAACAAAGGAAATCAAATATGAATAAATTCATTGCAATCATATTAAGTTTAATAATATTCATCATGCATATCCCTTGCTTTGCTCAGGAGACAATTTCAGAAACCTCTGATAAAGCTATAGAAGAAACTGTATCTCAAAAAACTTTACCTTATGACTATAGCAGTACATACTATGTACCTATAAAACTAGCTATAGTCACACCAATAACAACAAAAGGTGAAAAAATATACGAAGGTCAAACTATCCAATTCAAGGTAAAAGAAACAGCATACAGCTTTGAAAAACCTATTTTATTTAAAGGTACATTAGTAAATGCAAAAATTGAAACAATTATCTCAAGCGGGATGAATGGGTTTCCGGCTGAAATCATCATAGGAAATTTCGAGATACCAAACATTAAATCTTCACAATTACAAGACACCTACATCAAAAAAGGTCAAAATCGTTGTTACATCGTATACCCTATAAAATGGGCTCTAACAATTATTCCTTTCGTAGGCACCCTAACAAACTTTATTATGGGTGGGCACGCAAAAATCAAAACTAAAGATGAAATTGTAATTTATTATTATCCTGAATGGAAATAACAATCTTCATTCTAGATGATTGCAATTTATTCGAAAATTTTCGTATTTTCAAAAAGGATTCATCAACTCTAAAGTAGATGATACAATAACTAAACAAAGCTCAAGGAGGGAATATGTCGGTAATAATTTTATTTTGCGCAATAGTTATTTTTTCATGTATTGTAACAAATAAATTTTCAAACAAACTTGGGATGCCAACACTTGTATTTTTCATGTTTTTAGGCATTCTCTTTGGTTCTGATGGAATTCTAAAAATCTCATTTGACGATTATGATTTAACCTCAAAACTTTGTTCAATTGGACTATTATTTATTATTTTTTACGGGGGTTTTTGCACAAAAAAACCTGAGAATAATAAAACTACAATACAAGCAATTTGCCTATCCTCATTTGGTACAATACTAACTGCAGGATTTACTACATTATTTTGTTATTATGCATTAAAGATTCCTTTTGTAGAAAGTTTTCTAATCGGTGCCATCATAAGCTCTACAGATGCAGCTTCAGTTTTTTCAATATTGCGCTCAAAAAGACTTAATTTAAAATACCATACCGCTCCAATTTTAGAAATGGAAAGCGGAAGTAATGACCCTTTTGCGTACATCTTAACTGTACTAGGGATTGTTTTATTACAAGGGGGAAACGAACTCTCATTGACACCTTTATTATTTAAACAAATTGTTAATGGAGTTTTGATCGGAACATTAATTGCATTTATTGCAAATTTCATTTTCAAAAAAACAAAATTATTAACAGAAGGTACTGACACAATTTTTATTGTAGCAATAGCCTTAGCATCATTTGCATTAGCAGATATTACTGGAGGAAATGGATATTTAAGCGTATATCTAACAGGAATAATCCTTGGGAATTGCGAAATTAAAAATAAAATCAACATGATGCATTTTTTCGATGGTATAACCGCATTATTCCAAGTTATAATATTTTTCCTCATTGGATTTTTATCATTCCCTCATAAAATCCCAGAAATATTACTACCTGCAATACTAATTACCGCATTTTTAACATTTATAGCAAGACCTCTTGCAGTAAGCTTAATCATGTTACCTTTCAAAGCCCCTTGGAATCAAATAATGTATATCTCTTCTGCAGGTTTAAGAGGAGCTGCGTCGATCGTTTTTGCAATAATGGTTGTTGATAAAAATGAAGCATTAGTATACGACTTGTTTCATATTGTTTTTGTAGTAGCTCTATTATCTGTAACCTTACAAGGCTCACTATTACCTTTTCTTGCAAAGAAATTTGCTATGATAGACAGATTTAGTGATGTTAGAAAAACTTTTAATGATTATCAACAAGAATCGGCAATATCGTTAAACAAATTGATTATTGATAAAAACCACCCTTGGAATAACTCTAAACTAAAAGATCTTAAAATAAGCAAAGATTCATTAATTTTAACAATCACAAGGAATGGTAAAAAAATCGTACCAAGTGGAAATACTCAGCTTTTAGTAGATGACGAAATACTTCTAGGTCAAACTTATGAAAGCGTTAACGAAGACATTAAACTAATCGAAACAAATATAGATAAAGGTCATGACTGGCTTGATAAAAAAATTTGCGAATTGCAGTTTCCAAACAATTTCCTTATCGCACTAATAAAAAGAAATAACGAATATTTTATACCACATGGGAACACCGAAATTAAAATAAATGACACAATTATATTTTATGAAGTATAGTTATTACAAAAAACGGGAGTTAAACTCCCGTTTTTTAATCTCTACTTTGCAATTTCATTAATAAATGTAGAATTTCGATATACATCCAGATTATTGTTACAAGTAGTGAAAAACCAAAATACCATTCCATATACTTATCTACATGCCCCGAAAACCTTTCAATATTATCAAAATCAACAATCAGGTTAAATGTTGCAATAGCTACAACAAAAAGGCTAAACCCTATACCTATTAGACTGTTTGAAAAGATAAACGGAATTGAGATATGGAAAAAGCCCAAAACAAGTTGAATCATGTACAACAAGAAAATTGCCAATGTAGAATTATAGATTACCATTCTAAATTTATCTGTACATTTTACAAGTCCAGTTTTGTATAAAAAGAACATGCCAAACAGAGCAAAGAATGTTCCTAATGCTGCTTGAGATGCAACCCCAGGGAATTTAGTATTAGCAATAGCAGAAATATAACCTAACAATAAACCTTCACAAAGTGCATATAATGGTGCTGTAAGAATTAAAAATTTATTTTTAGGTCCAAAGCATATAAATAGAATAAGAGCTAAAGCGCCCAACATGCCCCATTGAGAAAGCATGATTGCTTTATCTGCAAAACCAGTTAAAATCAAATACCATGTATATGCAAATGTGCTCATAGTCATCAAACCGAGCACACATGTTTTTAAAATTGTGCCATTTATAGTCATAGCATGTTCGCCGTTAAGCGTATGGAATGAGTCATTTTTCAAAACACCTTCCTGTAAAGTTGGATTTGCCATACTAAAAACTCCTTTCTAAAATACCTCTCAAATCAATAATATTATACTATATTCAGAAAAAATCTCAATTATCCAAAATAAAATAAAAAAAGTACTTTACAATAAAAATTTTTTGTTGTACACTAAACACATAATCCTCAGTAGCTCAATGGCGGAGCATTCGACTGTTAATCGAAGGGTTGCTGGTTCGAGTCCAGCCTGGGGAGTTTTTTATGCAAAAAATATGACAGACCTTGTGTCTGTTATTTTTTTGTGAAACTCACAAGGCAAGGAAGAGAACCGCTATTGCTGGTGAGAAGTCCAGCGAGGAGCGAGCCAGAGGGCGAAGCCAATTTTGCTTGTGGCAAAGCCACTAAAAGCAAAATGCGTAGACCCGTTTAATGCGAGCGACTCAAGACAGCCTGGGGAGTGTTTTTATGTCCAAAATTGGTCGAAAGTGTTTAATTATCGCAAACTCTACAGGCGGGGGTAAATATATTATTGTCATTCCGGACTCCGATCTGGAATCTATCAGTTTGATTACATTATGTTGGGTTTTATTCAATTTACAATCTATCAATCTAATAATTTAAAATTGTCAGGCAAAGCCTGACCTACTGGTTGTGGGTTATTTTAATTATATTAATGTTTGTTGTATAATGGCAGCTATGAAAAAGATTTTGATATTACTAGTTATGATGTTTGCCCTTAATGTATCTGCGTTTGCTGTTGCAAATAATGCTGATGATAAGGTGAAAATTTCTTTGCAAGAAGCTATGGATTTGGCATTGAAAGGTAATATTGAATTACAAGAACAGAGAAAAAATCTTGGGATTTCTCAAAATGATATTGAAGTTGCGAATGCTCTTAAAAACCCTCAAATACAATCTAACTTATTAATGGGTCCGATTGCCAAAGCTAATTCCAGTCAAGTTGGCGTGATGCTTCCTGTTGAAGTGGCAAAGCGTGGGGCAAGAAGTTTTTCTTGTTGAACCTGAAGTGTTAAAAAACTATCCTTTATATTAGTTTTGTGATAGTATTAATCTCCAACTTAAAAGGAGGTATTATGCCACTTACTATTAAACAATTGGATAGAGTTAGTCATTTGAGAGCATCAATGGTTTATGATGCAATTTCTGGGAATTATAAGGCTTATAAAAAAGCTAGAAAAGAATACGCATCTTTGGCTGTTCAAGATTTTGATACAGTAAGAATGATGAAAAGTCCAAAGGTTACAGCCCCATTGTTTTCAACGCCAGGGCTTAATATGTTGTTTACGTATGTAAGGGATTTATTTCGAATAAAAACTCCTGATGAAAGGCTTCTTAAGAAGATGGGGAAAGAAGTTTTAAGACAGCAAGGTATAAATAAGATAAAAACACGTGTATAAATTTTTGAAAATTTTGTTATAATATTTTCAATAGGAGGTATTATGAAAAAGTTATTAATGGTTTTTGGTATATTAGTAATAGGCTCTTGTGTTTTCGCAGATATATTTGGTATTGTTAATGATGAACCACCTGAGGAATTTATGGCTGCCTTTAAGACTTGTACTAATGGTACATATAAAACGCAAAAAGATGGACAAATTAGGTCTTATACAATTAAAGGAAAAACTCAAACAGGAAGATGTATAGTTGAATATACTCACTATGTTGATTACTCTAATAAAAAAACTTATGATTCTCTTGTTCGCTACGGGAAATCTTTTTCTATTGGAGGTGTATATATAGAACCAGAAATTCCAACTCAAGAGGAAATGATTAAACTAGGTTTAAGTGAAAAAACCATTACGACTTGTAAATTCAATTCTAAGGAAAGAGATAGCATTTATGCTGCTTATCAAAAGCATGATTCAACTAAAAAGCCAGATGGTTCTGACTTATTTTTTGATTTTAGTGATAGGAGCTCTTATGATCATTTAATGGAAGGTTATTTAAGAGGTCCTTGTGAGTCAAGGTATGTAGTTCCCACTGATGCTCAAAGGAATCGAGATGCAATTTATGCATGTGAATATTCTGATACGACTTGTTACATGCATAAAAATTCAAGTGGTTCAACTACTGAGCGCTCTTTGATCTGTATTCCTGGTAGAGAAGGGAAACTGCCTTGGGATATAGTTGAAAAACATGTGAAATCTGGTATGTGTGAAAAAATATAATTATAATTTAAATAGCAAAAATTCCTCTGTTTGTTTTTAATATACAAAAGAGGAATTTTTTTTGTGATTACGCCAATTGGAATAAATAATAGTATCCAATATAAGCAAACAACGTTTGGCGCTCATCCTGATTTTGAAAAATTAGCCAAGCGTAAAAAGATTTTTAAATTATTGTCAAAATTAAAGCGGGACTTGTTCCCGCTTATGTTTTATCCAAAATTTCTTATAAATTATAACGCTAATAACGTTTCAATATTCTCTATTGGCAAATACATTTTTTGAGGACCAATTCCTCCAAAATGCATACTTGTAAGATGCAATTTATTCACTGTTTCTATTGGCAATTGTCTTAAAGCTTTATCATTATTTTGACTACAGCATCGCATCCCCATTTTAAAATAGAAAGGTAACGGTGAACGCGTTATGTTTTGTCCCCCAGCATCAAGAACAATTCTTCCTCCATAACCTAGTCTTATGCTTTCCCTAACGGCTTCTTGCATCATTGCTGTACCAGCCCCCTTAACTACTCCCGTAGAAGATAAAGAGTCAATATGTAAATGGGGCAATAGTTCACCACTACTATCTAGGTACTCCTTAGGGAAGTAGCATGTCGTTTTACTTTTTTTAGCAATGGAATATACCATATTGCCAAGTTCATCTCCTTGGGGGTTAATTGCTATAAGATGTTTTTCTCCAACACCCCCCAAAGAACCATTTTTAAAAATTATTTTTTTAGATGAAATATTTATAGTATCACCAATGTTATCAGTTGCTAAGCGCAAACCTTTAATATCAATTTTTTCTTGCAAAGGCTTACATTCTAAAACACTTCTTTTTCCGCATGCTTTTACATATCTTGCGACATCATCAGCTAAACTAAAAACTTGACTTACTCCTGCCATAAAAATCCTTATAATTTTCCCCTGTATATTTATATAAAGTCTTTTCCCCCTCAAAACTTGCCTTTTTGCGTAATATTTGTAATAAAATCTTGCAAGAGCTTAAAATAACTATTAGGAGTACATTTTATTGCATCAAGTAAGCCTTTTAACCATTTAGTATCTTTTACCCCAGTTCGATTCTTGGATGGTTCGAGGAGTTTTTTATGTCAAAATTTGGTCGAGAGTGTTTAATTATCGCAAACAGCACTGGTTAGGGTAACCTATTATTGTCATTCCAGACTCCAATCCAGAATCTATTAGTTTGATTGTTTAAAGTTGTCAGACAATGCCTAACCTACTTGCTAGTTAGGTTTCACCCAACCTACAGGCTACAAGCTATTCAATAATATTTATAATCCTGTTTTTTCATCAAGTTTAAAATAATCTATTATTTTATATATAGCATCTAACTCACTATAAAATTCATTTATTGATGAGGGTTCTTGTAATGATTTGAACAAGTTACATATTTCAAACAAGTTCTTTTTCGTCTGTATAGCAATCATTAAAGTATTACCATAAAACGAACATTTTGCATTCTTTGCACCAAATACTGTCTTCAAATTATAAAAACGTTCCATAAAAGAAGGGGTAACTAAATAACGTGCCTCTACTTGGTCTGATGAATATACATTGAATTGTTTTGCAAATTTTGGGTCTTCTAATTTTACTTCATCCAATGCTTCCTCATTTTTCTCAAAATATTTTACAGTAAAATATGACCCTACAAGTAAAATTATTGATAAAACGAGTTTCCAATGGGCATACCCCTCTTCAAAAAATCCAAGACAAAACGTAGCAACAAACGCCATTACAACCAAAGGTTGACTTTTTTTTGTCAAATCTCCTTTTGTTGCGACAATGGTTCGATTACAAATTTTTTTATTAAAATTGAAAGTCAAAATTACTCCTTCAAATGCACAAATACACCTGCGACTTTTCCCACTTCCATGAATTGACAACATTCTTGTTTCAGATATTTTAAAAGGAACATCTTTGTATGAACCTACAAATTCATCATCTGTATAGCGTGTATTGTACGATATAAATAAACCGCTTCTGTCCAATTCCTCATTTTTCAAAATAACATCGTTTAGATTTTCTTTAGTCACATCATGACCTATCCATTTTATATTTCCAAAAACCTTTAATAAGGGCTGTAATGTTTTTATTTTCATCATGCCTGTAAACTTTATGTTTTCCTTTTTCTTTGCTGAATAATAAAAAAACGGCATAAAAATAAGCGCATTTATCATCAATATAATACTAATAATGACACCACCCACAGCTTTTGAAGATAAACTAGCATCTTGACTGAATGTTATAGGATAACTAATTAATCCTAATATTGCCAATATAATAATTGGTAATAAATATTTTAAAAAAGACTTTTTTTTAAATTCATTTAAAATATTAATCCTTACACATTCAAAGTCATTGAATATTGGTAATACGTCATTTCTATAAGTTTCATAATAATCCAAGACTCTATTTTTTGTGATGTTATTTTGCATAATTTATAACCTTTTATTTT
>JAZLBN010000012.1:0-1805 GCA_045613725.1 Candidatus Gastranaerophilaceae bacterium | reverse complement strand
CAGAAACATTTACAATACCGTTAGCATCAATATCAAAAGTAACTTCGATTTGAGGGATACCACGCATTGCAGGAGCAATACCTTCTAATCTGAACATACCTAAAGATTTATTATCTCTAGCCATTGGTCTTTCACCTTGTAGAACTTGAATATCTACTGCAGTTTGATTATTTTCAGCTGTTGAGAACACTTGAGATTTTGAAACAGGAATAGTTGTATTACGAGGAACTAAAGCAGTCATAACACCACCCAAAGTTTCAATACCTAAAGTTAAAGGAGTAACGTCTAACAATACGATATCTTTAACTTCACCTGCTAAAACACCAGCTTGAACCGCAGCACCAACAGCAACAACTTCATCTGGGTTCACTGATTGGTTAGGTTCTTTACCTGTATAATCTTTAACTAATTTTTGTACTGCTGGAATTCTTGAAGAACCACCAACTAATACAACTTCATTGATTTCTGATTTAGAAATACCAGCGTCATTAATTGCTTGTTCTACAGGCTTTTTACATCTTTCTAATAAATCATAGCAAAGATCTTCAAATTTAGCTCTTGTTAAGTTCAAGTCTAAGTGTTTTGGACCATTTGCATCAGCTGTAATGAACATCAAATTAATATTTGTTTCCATAAGAGATGATAATTCACATTTAGCTTTTTCTGCAGCTTCTTTAATACGTTGCATAGCTTGTTTATCATTTCTTAAATCAATACCTTCAAGTTTTTTGAATTCATCACACATCCAATCCATAACTTTTTGGTCAAAATCGTCACCACCTAAGTGAGTATCACCAGAAGTTGATAATACTTCGTGAACACCATCACCGATTTCCAAAATAGAAACGTCAAATGTACCACCACCTAAGTCGAATACTAAAACTTTTTCAGCTTTATCTTTTTCAAGACCATAAGCCAAAGCAGCTGCAGTTGGTTCGTTCACAATACGTAAAACATCTAAACCTGCAATTTTACCTGCATCTTTAGTTGCTTGTCTTTGAGCATCGTTAAAATAAGCAGGTACTGTAATTACAGCTGATGTAACTTTTTCACCTAAATATGATGAAGCATCATCAGCAAGTTTTCTCAAAATCATTGCTGAAATTTCTTGAGGTGTATAATCTTTACTATCAATATTTACTTTGTAATCATCACCCATATGTCTTTTAATAGATGAGATTGTTTTATCTGGATTTAAAATAGCTTGACGTTTTGCTAATTGTCCAACTAATCTTTCACCTGTTTTAGAAAAACCAACGATAGAAGGAGTTGTTCTTGAACCTTCTGCGTTAGCAATAACTGTAGGTTTTCCACCTTCCATAACTGCTACTACTGAGTTTGTTGTACCCAAGTCAATACCAATTGTTTTAGCCATAATTTGTTTATCTCCTTTTCTTCAATAATATACAATTATCTATATTATTGTTATAACATTGATTTTTTTAAAACCTTAAAAAATAAACAAAAAATTAACAATTCAGAAAATATAATAAAATATGTTATGTAAAAATTCAATTTTTTGTTGCACCCTAACGAAGTGAGCAATCAATGTTATACGAAACAATAACAAAGACGAGTATTGTTTGAGCTGGAAAATAAAACATTTTTATACCGACTTGAGCGTAAGCGAAAGAGTAAGATTAATAATAGCGAGTTTACTCGTCTCTGGTTGAGTATTACAATTGATTAGCGAACGCAGTTCAGGTGCTGGTTTTGTGGAACTTTTTCCATAAAAAGTTCCCCCGTCCGGAAGGACCCGTCGGAGACAAAATAAAATAAATTAAGGGTGTTATGCACCCCTTAAC
>JAZLBN010000011.1:0-8898 GCA_045613725.1 Candidatus Gastranaerophilaceae bacterium | reverse complement strand
GGAGCGATAATGATAAGTGTAAACAAGCTATGTCAGACGTTTTTCATGCATTAGCTGAGCAAAAGGGTTTATCTAAAGCTGAAGTCGAGAAATTTGATAAAGAGCTTAATAGTCAATATGACTCTATGTATGTATTGACGGGTAAATTAGATGAAATGGTAGAAGCTGCTGTTGATAAAAAATCTAAGACAACACCATCTTCTGATCCATCAAAAATATCTGTAACTCCAAGTATAACTACTGATAATACTGGGAAAATAAAAGATTATGATGGTAAATTTTATCCGAAATTAGAAGTTCCTAAATGTGGATATTTTGTGGGTGATTCAAAAAATCCTAATGTATCAAGAAATAGTTCAGCAAGGCCACCAATTCCGGTTGACAGTAAAGGAAATGTTGTAGCTGAAGTTATTAAGTTCTCACCATCAAGTACTGCACCTGTTCAAGATTTAAAAGGTAAAACAATAATGCTCAATGCTGGTCATGGTTGGGGTAAAACTAGTAGCGGTCAACCAAAATTTGATAGAGGTGCTGCATATAGTGATGCGAAAGGTAAAACTCTTGAAGAATGGTATAAAAACCGTAACTTGGCTGATGATGTTATTAAAGAATTAACTGCACGTGGTGCTACAGTTATTTATACAACTGGTACAGCTGCTGTTGCCTGTCAAGCAAAAGAAGATTTCAAAGCTGACTTATTGATAAGTTTACACTGTGATGCAGTTGCTAATAAAGGTGCAAATGGCTTAAAAATGATATATCATGCAGGTAATTCAGCTAGTAAAGCTTTTGCGACAGAAGTTGATACACAAATTTCGGCTCAATATAATCATGAATGTAAAATTGTTTCTGATAAAGAAACTTCTCATAAATATTTAGGATTGATTGATGAGGATAATAGACAGAAAGTTCCGGCTGTTCTATGCGAAATGGGATTTATGAGTAATTCAACTGATATCGCAAATATCGATTCCGGCGGTATGCAAGCAAAAGCAGCAAAAGCTCTTGGTGACGCTTGTGTTGCCTATTTAAAGTAATAGAATTTGTATTTTAAGGTAATTTTATATGGAGTTCTTAAGTAAATTATATAATTATGTAAAATCTTGTGTAGTTGGAGAATCTTCGGGTTCTTCGGCTACATCGTCGAATTCTGTTACAAAACAACCAATACCTTTGACGTCAAGATCAAAAACTAATAATCCTAATGAAATAACTTATGCTAAAGATATTTCAGATAAAGAAATAGAACGACAAAAATATATTGAAAAAGCTCCACCAAAAACTCATAAAGTTTCTAGTGGTAATACATTGTTTTCTATTGCTAGACAGTACGGTGTTTCAGTAGAAGCTTTACTAGCAGCAAATCCTAATTTAAGTAAAGATTCAAAACTTAGTTTAGGGCAACAAGTAAATATCCCACAAGCTAGAAAAATAAAAAATGTTAAAAATTTAAAAGATGTTGCTAAAGCTATGGGTCTAGACGAAAATTTTGTTAGAGATTGGAAAAAATCTGAAGATGCTCCAAATACTCCAGCAAATAAATTTCATAATACGCCATATAAAGATAATGCGGGTGTGTTGACTATTGGCATTGGACATGCGATTCAAAATGAAAAAGATAAACAAGAAATTATTAAAAAGTATGGAGATTTGAATTTATCTGATGCTGAGGTATGCGATCTTTTTGCTTCTGACTTACTTGAAGCAGAAGAAAATTTATCTGCCTGTATTGGACAAAATAATTATAATAAATTGCCATTACACGTTAAAGAAGCTTTGTTAGATATGACATTTAATAAAGGTCTTGAAATTATCGAAGGGACACCAGGGTTAATTTATTGTTTGAAAAATGAAAAATATGAGGCTGCGATAAATAAATTTACCAACATAGAATCAGCTGTAACTGGTAAAGAAATGAGCGGTTTGGCTAAACGAAGATTGTTTGATATTTCTCTAGCTATCAAGATGTATTCGGATAAAGTTCCACAAAGTAATATCAATACTGCTCAAGCACTTTATAACCGAGGTGTAGAATTATTACGTCAAGAATGTAAGGTTTCAGGTAAAAAGTTTGAGCATCAAATTATTGGATTCAATAAGGATATCCAATCTTATTTTGGCGACAGAATTAAAATAAATTATGTGATAAATTAGTTTTTGATAGCTGTTAATAAGTTTTCTAAATTCTTTTTAAGTTGGGTATTTTCTTTTTTTAATTCTTCGATTTCTTTTTGATATTTATCAGTATCTTTAGAAAAACTTTGGTTAAATATTGGAACTTCATTGTAATCCAAAATAAATCGAGTTTTTGATTCTTCTTTTATAGAAAGTATTGCACTAAGTTCCGATTCAGAAATTAATCCTGAATCGATAAGTATTTGTCCAAATTTTTTATTTGCGGGATTTTTATCTAGAGTTTGTAATATGTTGTTTAACTGAGCGTCAGAGATTATTCCAGAATCTTTAAAATATTCTCCTGTTCGAGTTTTTCCAGAAATAAATTTTGCTATATTCAATATTTTGGGATTATCTGGTGTTTCAATATAACCTTCATTAATCATGAATATGAAATAATTTGCAATTTCTTCCATAGAAAGGTATGTATTTACAATGATATCTGAAATACAGTTGTTATTGTTTACTGCTTCAAGAAAATTATATATATTTGAATCAAAACCGTTTTTTTTGTAATCTAGTTCGCATTTTCCTTTGTAGGTAAGTATTGGTTCATAAGTTACAAATAAATAAGATAAATTTTTACTATTATTAACTTCTTTAGACAATCGCACGTAAATAATTTCCTTCATCCAGTTCGGGAAATTAGAAATTTTATTCAAAAATTGTGTTAAAAATTGTCTATTCAAACTTTATCCCCTATAAGTCTATTGTATTCTATCATTAATACGTTTTTTCTTCAATAGATATTAAGTTGGTTGATTAATTTTATACAAAAAGATAGAATATATTCATATAGTTAAATAAAAGGGGAGAGAAATGGAAGATAGTAAAAAATATACTTTGAAATTAGCATTTATTTGGTTGTTATTGATAGTTGGTTTTTGCGTAACAATCGATTTAGCGTATATATATTATCAGGCTAATTTTAATGCGTATGCATTACCAAGTTTTTGTACTGTAAGTGATTTAATCGACTGTGATGGTGTTGCTAGAACTACTGAATCACAGTTTTTAGGTGTACCATTAGCATATTGGGGAATGTTTTTATATGTATTTATGATGATGTTAATGTGTGTTGATAAATTGAAAACTTTAAAAGGTTTAAAATTTTTAGAAGTATTTAAAAATAAATTTCACTATATTGCATCATTAGGTATTATTTCATTTACAATTTCAATGATTTTATTATGTGTAAGTTTATTTGTTATTCAAAAAATTTGCGTAATGTGTGCAGTTACTTATGTTATAAATTTGGTTATTGCACTTATTTCTCTTTCAATTATTGAAGGAGGTTTGTTGGGTGCAATTAAGCAAAGTTGGGTTGACTTTGTAGATGCGTTGAAACCTATTCCATATAGGATTGCTTTTATTGTAGTAATGTTATGTGCATCAGTATTTTTAGGTTGGACTTTCACTACTGCAAAATTTTCTCCTGCGTTGAAAAGTCAAAGAGGTTATGGAGAGTTTATTAAAACTAAAGTTAATAAATATGCAATAAAAGGTAATGTATTAGGTTCTAACGCTGAGGATGCTGTTATTTTACATGTTTATTCAGATTATATGTGTCCAATGTGTTCGGTATTTAATATGATGGTTCATAAGTTAGTTTTAGATTTTACAAATGTAAGAGTTGAACATCATAGTTTACCTTTAGATACTGATTGTAATAAGTATTTAAGTCAGGAATTTCATATAGGTGCTTGTAGATTGGCTAAATATGCTGAAGCTGCTCACATTCAAGGTAAATTCTGGGAAGTAAATTCATTATTCTTTGAGAAAAAACCTCAAACTGAAGATGCTGTTATTAAAGTGTTAGAAGAATCTGGTTTTGATTTAGATATGGAAAAACTTAAAAAAGATGCGAAAAGTAAAGCTGTAGAACAGATTATTAATAATGATATTGATTATGCTGTATCAAAAGGTCAATTTGGGACACCAACAATGAAGATGGGTGAAGATTTTGAAATGGGGATTCCTAGAGGTGGCTATCCTGAATTGAAAAAATGGGTGGTAGAACGTGGTGGAAAACCAAAACATAAATTCTTCTAAAAAAATACTATTGCATGCTTGTTGTGCTATATGTTCAGCTTATCCTATATCTTTGTTAAAAGATATGGGGTATTCTGTTATTGTTTATTTTTTCAATCCTAATATTTTCCCAGAAGAAGAATATCAAAAGCGTTTAGATGCTCAAAAAGTTTTGTGTGAGTATTTTAATTGTAAATTAATTATTGCTGATTATAATCCTGATGAATATTTTGATTTTGTAAAAGGGTTAGAAAATGAGCCAGAAAAAGGAATTAGATGTGATAAGTGTTTTGAATTCCGTCTAAGGCGTACTGCACAAATGGCTCAAGATTTAAATATTCCGACTTATACAACCTCTATTGGTATAAGCCCGCACAAAGATTTTGAAAAGCTTACTCAAATTGGGGAAGATATAGCGCAAGAATTTAATTTGGAATATTTTCCGGAGAATTTTAAGAAAAAAGACGGATTTTTGAAAACAAATCAGATTTCAAAATCGTTAGGATTATATAGACAAAATTATTGTGGATGTAAATTTTCTATAAGAAATTAAAGAATATCATCCGTTTGTATTATGACGTAATTAATATAATATCATATAATAGCGTTGAAAAAGAAAGAAATTTTATTATAACAAATATAAAAGAGGACAGATTAATGAAGAAGAAGATAGGCTTACTACTTGCAACTGTAATGGTGTTAAATACAATGACACCGATGGTTTTTGCAGAATGGAAAAATCCATTGAGAGAATACAACTTATATGAGGATACACATCCACAAGCTGTTGCTGAGACAATAGAAAATGTTCCTAGTGCAGCTTTTTCAGGTGGTAAAACTCCTTCTAGTCTTTTAGGTGGGCAGAATTTATCTGGATTTAATGCTTCTGCTGCAAATGCTGAAGAAGGAAAAACTCGTAATGAAACATTACGTGAATCATCAAGAAATGTTTATTCTGATCCAGAAGTGGTTCCGGCATGGGAATCTGGACCTTCTTATTATCCAGAGCCATCTTTAGAAAGCATTATAGAAAAATATCACAGAGCAGATTATGCTGGTTGTTTGCAAGAATGTACTTCATTTGTTAGACAATATCCAGATGATACATTGGGATTTTATTATTTAGCAATGTGTTATACAAAAATTGGTGATAAAGACAATGCGGTTATGGCTTATGAAAGAGTAATTGCACTTAATGACAATCCTATGATTGTTAAATATGCTACAAATGGACGTAACTGTATTATGGATGTGGAATCAGAAGCTTGTTATCCAAATGTTAATGAACCTGAGTTGTTATATCCATACAAAAATATTGCGGATAATGTTGATTTAACTCCAATAGATCCAGAAGTATTGGTTAATAGAAACATTGCAAGATTGAAAGATAGATTATCTCCATATGAAGTTGATGAAAATAATAACTCATCTGATGATGGCAAAGATAAGAAAATTAAAGTTATTTTACCATTTGGCAAACAGGATGCTGCACTTGATGAGTTTATCAACGCTCCTTATGGTGACGGCTTCTCTCCTGAGTTGAAACGCCAATACAAACAACTTCAGTTGAGAAAAATTATGGATACTGTAAATATTACTGAACAGGCTCCAGATAATAGTGAAACTGATAAACAAGAAATCAAAAATATTCAAGAAATTCAAAAATTTGATGATAAAAACTCAGATTCAGGTTTGGTGAAGTTAGCTTATGCAGAACCTTCAAAAATGTTTGAAGAACTTGCTAAAGACCCTGAATATATCAGACAAAAACAAGAACTTGAAGAATTACAAATGATGTTTGGTTCTGATAGAGTAAGATCTGAAAGAAATGATATCGCAGATTTGATTCCTTATATGTCAGAACAAGGCGATAAAAAGTTATCTCCTGAAGTTATTCAATCATTGATGATGCAATCTATGATGGGTAATTTGACATTATAATAGTAAATCGGTAGTAAAGCCATGTTGACCGAATATGAAAAAGTAAAAAAAGACTTTTTGGCAGGCAGAATAAAAGGTTGCAGAGCGTATTTCGAAAATAATGGCTATTATACAGAAGCTGGATACTGTTGTATTATTTTAGATAAATTAGATAAAGCGGAAAAGCTCTTTAATATTGCAAAAGATTATGATTCTCGCGCAAGATGGGGGCTTTTCCTTTTGCAATTAATTAAAGATAATGTATGTTCTTTCCCTACATATTTTCAAGTGAGAAATTTTTTAGAGTTAGATTTGAGTATTTTTATTTTGTATTGCAAAGAAAAATATATTGAAAAAATCATAAGATATGCAGATTTTATGGCGTATTACAATCCTGAATGTTATAAGTTTATTGGTAGAGCATTTTGGGCTAATAATCTGATGAGTGCGTCTATGTTTTATTTAAGACGTGCAAAAGATAAGTTTTACCATGATCCAGAGTTACATTATATGTTAGCTTATATTTATTATACTAATGACAAAGATTATACAAAATGTAAAAAGTCGTTAGAGACTTGTCTTAGTATTCTGCCAGAGTATGCTCCTGCTAAAAAATTATTAGAGTCTGTTATAGTAAAATTTTAGTTTTTGCAAAATAAATTGTCCATGGTAACATGTGACTATGAGAAGAAAACCGACAGTTGCAATAGTAGGAAGACCAAATGTAGGCAAATCAACTTTTGTCAATCGTCTTGTTGGTGCAAGACAGTCTATAGTTGATGATTTGCCGGGTGTTACTCGTGATAGAATTTATTTTGATGTTGAATGGCAAAATAAACCATTTACTGTAATTGATACTGGTGGTATTATTCCTGGTGATGAAGATGATATTATGGTTTCAATTTTTGATCAGGCTAGAATCGCTTGCGAAGAAGCTGAAAAAATCATTTTTATCGTAGATGGACAAGATGGTATCAATCCTATTGATTATGATATTGCAAATGTTTTACGTCAGTCAGGTAAGCCGGTATATTTGGCTGTAAATAAATGTGATAATCCAGATTCTTTGATGATGACGAGTGATTTTTATTCGTTAGCATTGGGTGAACCTATAGGTATTTCTGCTCTTCACGGTTCTGGTGGAGTTGGTGATTTATTAGAAATTATAACAGAAGATTTTGAAGTGTTTGAAGATGAAGAAGAAGATAAACGTATTAAAATTGCGATTGTTGGTCGTCCAAATGCGGGTAAATCTTCTATCGTTAATGCTTTATTAAATGCGGATAGAGTTATTGTTTCTGATGTTTCAGGAACAACTCGTGATAGTATTGATAGTTATGTAAAATATAAAGATAAAGAATTTATTATTGTTGATACTGCTGGTATTCGTAAAAAATCAAAAGTTGATTATGGTGTTGAAAAATTTGCTGTTGATAGGGCTATTCGTTCAATTAGGGAGTGTGATGTTGCTCTTTTAGTAATTGATGCTAAGGAAGGTATTTCCGATCAAGATAAGAAAATTTCTTCAATTATTACTGAATCAGGTAAAGGTTTGATTGTCGCTATTAACAAATGGGACTTGATTGAAGATAAAAAAGCGAATACTTTAAATAAGTTTGAAAAAGAGCTTAATATAGATATTCCATTTTTAACTTTTGCACCAAAAATATTTATAAGTGCGGTTACAAAACAAAGACTTTCTCAAATTTTTGAAGAAAGTGAAAAAGTTTATGAACAATGTGTTAAACGTGTTTCTACAGGCTTGTTAAATAAAGTTATTAACGAAGCATATGCGCTTAATCCACCAACAAGTTTTAAAGGTAAAAGATTAAAAATATACTATGTAACTCAAGCAAAAACTCAACCTCCAACATTTGTTCTTTTTGTTAACAATGAAGAATTGTTGAAAGATAGCTATAAGCGTTATTTAGAAAATAAGCTAAGAGAAGCTTTTGGGTTCTTTGGTACTCCTATTAGAATTTCTGTTAGAGAACGTGGAGAAAAGAAGGGTAAGTAAATTAATTTTACTTGTTGTCTTGGTATTTATTCTTCGTATTGGCTCATTGTTTCACTTATTAGTCGAGTCATTTCATCTCTTACGTATTGTGGTGATATGATTTCACAATCGTAAGTATAGCGTAATAATCGTTGTAGTAGTTTATCGAGAACTTGTTGTCTGCTTACAATAATTTTGTTCCCGAATTCGTCTACTCCTTTTAATTCTTCATTTTCTTTTAGCTGATATGTTTTAGCTAATCTATTTTTCACTTTGAAAACAACAGAAATAGGCATTTCCATTCCGCTTGCTTTTTGAGGTGTTCTGGTAATTGTTAGGATATTGCATATAGGAACTTCATAATCTCTGTTTGTTTTGTAATCATAAATTTTTATGTATGCAGTTTTTGAGTCATATAAAACTTCTTTAGGGGTACCTCTGAGGGTCAATTCTTTTCTGTTTTTTGTGTATACAATACTTGTTACATATTTTTCTTTACAAATTTTTTCGCATTGTTGTATTTGTTCTCTAATATTTGCGTAATAAAATGAAAAGTCATATTTTGTATTTTGATTTAACAAATTTAATGTATTTCTACTTTCATTAGTCATTCTTTTTTCAAGAGCGTTAATGAATTCATTAACATTTTGTGTTAATTCAGTATCTGGAAAATTTTGTAAGGCTTCGGTAAATATACCTATTGATTTTAAATCTTCGAGTGTAAAGTTTATTGTATTTATGCTATTTAATAATTTAAATTTATTTTTTTCTTTTTT
>JAZLBN010000010.1:0-3712 GCA_045613725.1 Candidatus Gastranaerophilaceae bacterium | reverse complement strand
ATAACTTGGTCTGCATCTTGTTCTATGGATCCTGAATCTCGCAAATCAGATAACATTGGGCGATGATTCATTCTTTGCTCACAAGCTCTTGAAAGTTGAGAAAGACAAATAATAGGAATATTAAAATCCTTCGCCATTATTTTAATACTTCTTGTAATTTCAGTTATCTCTTCATTCCTAGCTCTTGAATATTTGTGTCTTCCAATCGATATAAGTTGCAAATAATCTATTATTATTAAATCTACATTACCAGTCATAATTGTTTTTGTTTTTATTTCATTAACCGTTATACTAGCTGTATCATCAATAAATAACTTATGGCAACTCAGCATATCTGAAGCACAAGCTATATTGTTAGTATAATCGTAAAAATCATTTTCTTCAACCTTCCCTCTTGCCAAAATTCTACTATCAATTTTAGTTTCTGAACTCAACAACTTTGATACGAGTTGTTGTTTGCTCATTTCAAGGCTGAAAATCAAAGCTTTAAATTCACATGAAACATTTTTAGCTATATTTAATGCAAAACTGGTTTTCCCCATTCCTGGTCTGGCAGCTAAAAGAATTAAATTTCCTCTTCCAAGCCCCCCTAAACAATCATCAAGTGTTTTAAATTTAGAAGGTATTCCAATTATTTTTGAATTCTCTAGTGAATTTGCTTTTCCAAACCAATCAAAATATTCATGACAAATATCGCGAATATGTATAGGTTTTTTGCTACTGTCACTTAATTTTAAATTTAGTATTTTTCTTTCAGCAAAATCTAAAATTTCTTCAGAATTCTTTTCAGAACTTGCTTTCACAATAATCTCTTTCGCAATACATATAGATTCTCTTCTCTTGTAACTGTTATCTACGATTTCGAGATAATCTTCCAAGTTATGCATACTCGGTACTATATTAGTAGAATCCAACATGTATTCTTTAAATTCTTGCTTTTGTTGTGGACCAATATTTAATTTACTTAACACAGTTACGAAATCGATCTTCTCACCATTTTTAAACATCTCTTCCATTGTTTTGAAAATAATTCTGCTGATATGATCATAAAAAAAATTATCACTTTTTATTTTGTTTAGCACAATAGATATACGTTTGCTATCTAGTAACAATATTCCAATAATAGATTTTTCTGCATCTATTTCATTTGGCAAAATATCATAATCAGACATACATTACCCCATTACTCAACAAATTAATCTGTGGACTAATTGCATATTCCATAGCATCAATAACATCTATATTTACCGTACCATCATCAAGCCTTTCATCATCCAATTTTGGATTCCAAATAGCTGAAGACAAAGACTCCACTAATTTCTTGCATCTTTCAAGAACAAAGAATCTTTTTTGACACATCATCTTTAATAAAAAATTTATTCTTTCCACAATCCGATATTTAAAACAATCTTTTATGACTATTTTTAAATCATTATTTATGCAATATATTCTTAATCCTTTTGTAATAACTTGACCAATACCACCATAATCAGCATAGCAAGAGTTAGGGATTCCAAACTCATAAACAATTTTAAAATAGAAATCTTTAAAATTATTGTATAGTGATTCAGGTGTATATACACCTTGCAACACTTCCTCATCTAATACGATCAAATTTCTAAATCTTTCAGTGAAAGCAACAGCAACAAAGCTAGTACTACTTCTAGATGCTCCATAGTCTACTCCGATATTAATTAAATCTATTTTTGATTTGTCTATATCATTTAATAAATATTTTCCCTGATTATCAGCAAATATTTTGTATATAAGCCCTTCAGCTTGTACCCAATCGCCAAGAATAAATCGATCATAGAATACACCAGTGTATTCTTTTCGCATTTCATCCCTGACTTTTTTAGGAATCGTGTCATTATCGTCTAAAAGAAATTTCCATTTTCTTAAAGAAAGATCATCACGAGATAAAAACTTTTTTAAAAGCCAATGTGATGGTGCATCAGGATTTGTAGTCCCCAACAAAAAAGAATCTTCCGACGATAAACGAGATAACAACATAGTGAAGAAATCTTCAGAAAACAACGTAATCTCATCGCAATATGCACCATTAAGTGTCATACCACGTATTTTGTGTTCTGCTCTTACATCACTTACTCCTTCCAAGAAAATCTTTCGTGAAAATAAAACAGCTTCTTTTTTTGGAATAGAATATTTAAACTCACTTTTTGGGCAAAGTTCCTCCAAAATAGTCAAACAATTTCGTTTTAAAGATGTAAGAGTCTTACCAACCATTAAAAATTTAGATTCGACAGGCGCTAAACACACTAAAATAATCCAAGCAATTAATGATACATATGTTTTTCCACTTCTTACTGAACCCTCAATAATATTAATTCTTTTGATATCACCATTGATAATATCATCAAGAAATTTGCTCTGTTTCGGATTTAGTTTCTCGAACATTCTTGATTGCTCCAATTAAATTGTTGAATGCTTTGCACTCTACCTTACCGTTATCATTATGCATATCTATAATCTCAATTAACTTCAAAAGAATATTGAAATCTCCTTTCTTTAAAACTTTAATCATCGATGTTGCAACCATAGCAACAAAATAACTGTTACCTTCAAATCCTAATTTCTTAATTTCCTCTTTTAACTTTTTTGATTTAATTTCAGAAAAAAGAAGTTTCTTCAAAATATCTACTAATCTTTCATTTTGCTCTTTTTTTTTTTTTCTTTCTTCTTTTTTAATATTGCACATAATTTCATCTTTACTTGATTCGCTCAATCATACCACCCCCTTGGTATTTTTTTGTCTAAATACCATAATATATTTTTAATCGCTTCTTTACAAGAATAACAAACTTCACATTTATATTTATTTTCAGTCGCAAAATTAATAAATTCATTCTGATATTTGCTCAACCTGTTTTTCCCAACTTTCATTTCAATAAATAATCCATGATATCCGTGCCTTGGCAATGGCAAAAATACATCTGGGACACCAGCTTTGACACCTTGATATTTCATCATCATGCCAACCCTCGCGTCCCTTTTACCACCATTCGGTATTGCAAACATCCATCTTAATTCTGGCAAGTAATTAGACCATTCAAATAGTGCTTTCTGTTCAAAAAATTCACTACTTTGTGTTAACTTAGCCACATATACCACAACAACATATGTTGTCTTGGTGATTTTGTGCTTCTCTCTTTTTCGAAAGATCAAAGTAACATTTTGCACATAATCCTTTATATTTACTTTTGTCCAAAACTATTTCTTCAGTTTCATCAGAAAGTCTAAAATTGTATTGTGCTTTTCTATAACAAGAATCACACATACTAGGTACTTCTCGCAAAGAATCACAAACCTCAACTAATCTTTTAGACCCTTGAAAAAGTTCCATCTCAAAATTGGTAAGTAATCCAAAACAAAATACTAATACATTATTTTTAATACTTAACATTTTCAGTTTTACAATGGCTTCTTCAGTCAAAAACTGTGCTTCATCAATGACTACTATTGAATCATTCGAAACAGCGTCTAAACCACATTGTCCTAATAATTCACCACTTGTTTTAATTTCTAACCCATTTCTACTTACAATTTTAGGATTATATACACGATCCGGTAAAAAAACTAATACTTTTTTGCCATGTTCTTGGAACTCATGCGCCTTACAAATAGCAAGAGAAGTTTTTCCAGCGTTCATCGTTCCATAATAAAAATAAAATTTTCCCATTAAACCCCCTTG
>JAZLBN010000009.1:0-22860 GCA_045613725.1 Candidatus Gastranaerophilaceae bacterium | reverse complement strand
GATAGAAAAATTATAGATAAAAAACTTTTACCACTAAGTGCTATCGCATTAGGAGTAATGGGTTCTGTAGCCATTTTTACAGGTTTTATAAGTAGAAATGCAAAAATTGCTAAAAATTTAGCACAAGAAAAATGGTTACCTGCAGTAACAAGAAATGTCCAACTTAGTGATGAAAGATTCCAAGTGATATACCAAATGATACAAAGCCCTGGAAGAAAAACTTTTATTGCTGGTGCTGGAGTTTTAACAATGTCTGCAATGGCATTTATGGGTAAAATGTTTTTCGATGGGTATAAAGATGTTTGGGTAAAACGCAAAGAAGCAAATATTCAAAAAAACCTTCAAGAAAATCTTGTATCAGTCGAAACTCAAGCCTTTGCTGGCAAAATGCAAATTATAAGAAGTATGCTCTCTAAATACACCTTAGATTTTGAAAAATATATAACTCCAAATGATGAAAGAATCTTGCCTAACTTCGGGAAAAATAGATTTTCTTTAGTGG
This sequence comes from Candidatus Gastranaerophilaceae bacterium, assembly GCA_045613725.1. Classification (GTDB taxonomy): domain Bacteria; phylum Cyanobacteriota; class Vampirovibrionia; order Gastranaerophilales; family Gastranaerophilaceae; genus Zag111. The sequence goes on along the minus strand of JAZLBN010000009.1, from coordinate 22,358 downwards.
CTTTCACCTCCAGTGAGAGAAACAACAATAACAAAAAAACTTCTTGGGGCAATATTTTATTAGGAATAGGAACTATTGCAGGTATTGTTGGCTTTGGTTTCTTGTCATTTAAAAATTTGGTAAAAAGTAAAACTCACATTCAAGAAGGAATAAAAAATGCTCAAGAAGCAATAAAAAGAATTGTATCATCTTCAACAGAAGAAACAAAAGAAATGGATAAAACTCTTCTTGAACACATGTTTGTTTCGACAAATAGTACTGAAAACTTCATAACAGAACAAATAAAATCTCTAAAATGGGGAACAGAGGAAGAAAAAGAAAAACTTATCAACAAAATTATCAAGAAAATAAATACATCAACAACAAAAGTTAACCCAAATATTGGTGGTGATGGAACTCCAAAACCAGCATTTAATTCTTTTGTAGATGATTATCGTGCATTTTTCTACAACTGGCTCCTTGACACATCTAACCCACAATTTAGACAACTATTTTTAGGAATCACTGGAATTTCTGCAATCAGTTATGGTGGGTCACTAGCTGGAGAAGCCATAAAAGAAGTTCAAGTCAAAAAAATTAATGCAGAAACAGAACTTGAATTACAACAACGCCTTGTCTCAACAGAACTTAGAAACTTTAGATCTAAAAAAGATGCTGCAATTAGACCTCTTGTTGAAGAATTCTATAAACAAGTTGATAGTAAAAAACGCTCAAAAGAAGAACTAAAAACAATGGCTGAAAATATTTTATTCGAGATAAAAAATGGCCCACCATATGTATATTCATAGGAATTTAATAAATGATTCAACCGATTCACAATAACCAAATATATTCAAACTCTCTTGGTGTAAGTCAACAAGCCCCTTATTATGCTTGTACATCTTGCCAATTACCTACCCCAGAGAGAAATTATTGTATCTTTGACAAAAATGAAGTTGATTATTTTGTTAATCAAAAAGAACAAGTACTGCCATATTTGACAGATATACTAAAGCATTCAAATAATGAAGCTCAAATTACTGAAACTTTGTATATCATGGATAGAATGATTGATAATGGCACAGAAGGAATAGATAAGTTATATCCAGTCTTTGCAAGGTTCAATTCAACAACCTCACCTAACATTCAAACATTTCTAGCTGGAATTTACAGAAAAATACAAGTCCCTGATGCCTTCGGACCATTGGTAAAAATGTTAATACAAAACTCACAACAACCTAATAATCCTAACCAATTATTTGATCCTAATGAAGAAATCGGTGGCGCTATTCTAAGTTATTTATCAGACAGATTTAGAAATTAGTTAAAAATCAACACCTTGAAATGGAAATATTTTTAAGAAATAATATTTTTTGAAAGGTATCGATTAAATGAAACAAAATAAACTATTAAGTGAAAATATTTACAATAGCTGTGTAGTATTAGATAATTTTTGCAAAACAAACCCTCATCTTGAAGGGATTCAACATATTTCACCAATTGTTGAATTCATAAGAAAACAATCAGACAAGTTATATGTACAAATTGCAGAGTTACACAACGACTAATATAATTTTTTCATCTGCTTTTGAAGAAGCACAACAGCATTTGCTTCAATTGCCAATTTTTGACCAACAGCATCCATTTTTTCTTTGGTTTTTGCTTTTATTGATAAACACTCTGGTTTAGTATCAAGAATTTTACACAAAATTTCTTTCATTTTCGGAATATATGGCATCATTTTAGGCGCCTGAGCAATAATATTACTATCTACATTTACGATAGCATATCCCTTATCCTTAACATACTCATAGACTTTTTTTAATAATATAGTGCTATCAATATCTTTATATTTCGAATCAGTATCAGGAAATAGAGTTCCAATATCATCTAAAGCCAAGGCACCTAGCATTGCATCAATTAAAGCATGAATTAAAACATCTGCATCAGAATGACCTAAAAGACCAGTTTCGTGTGTAATTTTCACACCTCCAATGATTAAATCTCTGCCTTCAGTTAATTTGTGAATATCATATCCTATACCAATTCTATACATTTTAAAAACTCCATTTTTTATATTATAGCATATTTTTATCAATATATGTTATAATCCAATTATGAAAATAGCGATTAACAATTCAAACGGTGTAGTTGTTAAACGAAAAATAATTGAAACCGTTGAACAACCAACACAAATCGAAACAATAGAAGGTTTACCTTTTTATTATTATTTTAATATAAAAATCGCAATATTATTGATTGTACTGGGAATTGTTGCATTTTTTATCAGCATTTTTTGCTCTGGGCTTTTTTATTATTTTATATTTTTTAAGAATAAATATAGATGTAAAAAATGTGGATATCAATTCTCATGTAGAAAATCTGAAACTCCAATTTGCCCTAAATGCGGTGAAGTATTTGTTAATACATAATTATATATTTTTTAAAACAAACTTTTCAATAGCTTTAACAAACCCATCATTTTCAATACTATCAGTTATATAATCTGCACATTGTTTCAATTCTAGAGTCCCATTACCCATAGCTACCCCAATTCCACCTGCTTGGATTAAATCTATATCATTATTTTGATCGCCAATAGTTAAAATTTGATCTTTATCTAAATTCCACAACTTACACAAATGCTGAACACCTAGAGATTTTGTAGCTTCACCAGAACAAATTTCGCAAAAATACGGAGTTGATTTAACAATATACAAATCAGGATAAACGTGTTTCAATTCATTTACCCAACCAGTAACCCTATCCGCATCTTTTAAATCAATTGCTAAAATTTTATTTACATTCTTTATTTCTAAACTATCAAAATTACAAACAGTGTATGGAATATGTTTTCCATGTGTATAAAATTTTATAATTTCATTATCTTGCTCCACGTATAAATTATCATCAAGATACAAATTTATATGAACATTATTTTCTCTTGCCCATTTTATCAATTGTTTTGTATATTCAACAGAAAGAGTTTTTTCAAAGAGAGTATTATTATCACAATCTTTAATAAGCGCACCTTGATATGAAATAACAGGAGTTCCAAGGTTCAATTCTTCTGCTACATGTAAAGCTGAACGATGCATTCTGCCTGTAACAAGAACAACTTTCACGCCTGCTTTTTTGAGCTTCTTCATACATTCAACAACTGCAGGGCTAAAACCTTTACCCCATTCAAAAATCGTCCCGTCAATATCAGTTGCAACCATTTTTATCATAAGTTAAGCCCCTCACCCTAACCCTCTCCCATAAATGGGCGAGGGGAAATACAAAAAGCTCTTGATAACGCACAAATGGTTTTAGCATCATTAATTTCACCATCTTGTATCATTTGAAAAGTTTTAAATAAATCGCACTCATAACATTTTATGATTTCACCCTCATCAGGATGTTCACCTACAAATTCTAAATCACTTGCCAGATATAAATACAATTTTTCAGTACAAATCCCAGGTGTAGTATTGATATAACCCAAAGATTTCCAAGTTTTTGCTACATACCCAGTCTCTTCTTCAAGCTCTCTTTTGCAAGCTTCATCTGGGTTTTCACCAATCTCTAGCTTACCTGCAGGAAGCTCAAACACCGTTTCCTTTAACGGATACCTATATTGCTTAACCAACAGTATTGTTTGCTCATCCTTTAACGCAACAATTACCACACCGCCACTATGTATAATAACCTCACGAAAAGATTTGTGCCCATCTGCAACTTCAACATCGTCTTTGATTACGGTAATAACTTTACCATCATATACAACTTTTGAACTCAATGTTTTTTCTTCAAAATTCATATAAAAATAATATCATATTACACTTAAAAACGGAAGTCACGTTCACCATTTTCAATTTTTTTAAGATTAGATTCTACAACACTTTCTATTTTTTTATTACTTAGAGTACACAATTCTTTTTTAATAAGTTCTTCGCCAATATTTTTTGTAGAATCAGACGCATAATCTTCTAAATATTCTTTTAATGTCATAATTGCATTTGGATGACAGAAATTATGAATTTGCTGATCCTTACAAATTTCCATAAATCTATCACCTACACGTCCTTCTCGATAGCAAGCAGTACAAAAGCTAGGCATATACCCAAGCTCCATTAACCATTTTACAATTTCATCTAAAGTTCTTCTATCTTCAACTTCAAATTGTGCTGTATCTTCTTCAGTATCATTTTCTGGATGCGCATAACCACCTACACTAGTTTTTGATCCACCACTAATTTGAGACACACCCAATTCCAAAACTCTTTCACGACATTTTTTAGATTCTCTAGTCGAAATAATCATACCAGTATAAGGAACCGCAATTCTAATACACGCAACAATTTTAGCGAACGTATCATCATCAATACCATTATCAAATTGTTCAGGATCAATATCATCAGCACGCCTAATACGTGGAACAGAAATAGTATGAGGACCAACCCCAAAAACAGCCTCTAAGTGTTCAGCATGCATTAAAAGAGCCGAAAATTCGTATCGATATAATTCTAACCCAAATAACACACCTAAACCAACATCATCAATTCCACCTTCCATAGCTCTATCCATAGCTTCTGTATGATATTTGTAATTATGTTTAGGCCCAGTCGGATGAAGCTTTTCATACGTTTCTTTATTATATGTTTCTTGAAAAAGGATATAAGTTCCAATTCCTGCTTCTTTTAATTTCCTATAGTTTTCAACAGTTGTTGCTGCAATATTAACATTTGCTCGACGGATTGCACCATTTTTATGATGTATAGAATAAATTGTTTTCAAAGACTCGAGAACATATTCTATAGGATTATTAACAGGGTCCTCACCTGTTTCTATAGCCAATCTCTTATGCCCCATATCCTGTAATGCAATTACTTCTTCTCTAATTTCATCTTGTGTCATTTTTTTACGTGGAATATGTGTATTTGATAAGTGATATGGACAATACACACAACCGTTAACACAGTAATTTGATAAATACAACGGAGCAAAAAGAACTATTCTATTACCGTAATAATCTTGCTTAATTTTTTTTGCAAGCTCAAAAATTTCCTGATTTTTTTCTTCAATTTCACAATCCAATAAAACCGCAGCTTCACGATGAGACAAACCTTTACATAATCGAGCTTTTTTTAGTATTTCATCAATTAATTCAACATTATTTTTATTAGCATTTGCATATTCTAAAGATGCTAATACTTCGTCATGATTTATAAACTCTTCTGCTTGTCTTGATTTTGGATTATACATTCAAATCTTCTCCCTTTCTTTTATGATAAACCTTGAAAATAAAAAGTAAAGATAAAAAAGAGCGGTTTATCAAAAATAAACCGCTCTTTTTTTCTATTTTTCAGAAATTTGTTTCTTAACCCAATTTTCTAATACCTTCAAAGGTGAACGAGTAATCGCCAATGCCCACGCTGGAATATTCTTTGTAATAATTCCACCAGCACCGACATTTGCGCCTTCTTCTAATTCAACTGGCGCAACTAAAACAGAATTAGAGCCGATTTTTACATTATCTCCAATAATTGTTTTTGATTTAGTTTTTGTTAAAGGGTTGTAATTTGCAGTAATTGTACCTGCTCCAATATTAACATTTTCACCTAATTCAGCATCACCAATATAAGAAAGATGACCAACATTTGTATTTGAAGAAATTTTTGCTTTTTTAACCTCCACAAAGTTACCAACTTTCACATTATCACAAACCTCTACACCACCTCTTAAATGTGCACAAGGTCCAATTTTACAACCTTTACCAATAATATTTTTACCTTCGATATAAGTTGCAGGATAAATAATAGTATCTTGACCAATTTGAGTATCTTCACTTATCCAAGTAGAATCAGGATCAACAATTGTAACACCTTCTGTCATATATTTTTCAAGATTGCGCTTATTCATCATTTTTGTTGCTTCTGCTAAGTTTAAACGAGAATTTATTCCATAAATCTCATCGCTATTTTCTAGAATATATGCATTTACACTCAAGCCTTGACCCTTACCCCAAGAAATAATATCTGTTAAATAATATTCACCTTGCGCATTATTACTTTGTAATTGACCAAAAGCTGCTTTGAATTTTACCCAATCTAAACAATAAATTCCTGCATTAACTTCCTTAACAGTCTTTTGCTCAATTGTTGCGTCTTTTTCTTCAACAATACACTTCAAAGAATTATCATTTTCTCTTATTATACGTCCATAATTTGTAGGGTTTTCAAATATTGTACTCATTACTGTTAAATCAGAATTCTGAGATTTATGATACTCAACAAACTCTTTTAAAGTTTCTTCCCTAACTAATGGTGTATCACCACAAAGAATCAATACTAAACCATCAAAATTTTCCAAACTAGGACAAACCATAGACACAGCATGCCCAGTACCCAATTGTGGAGATTGCAAAACCGTTTGAGCATTTTTATAATTTTTTTGCACGAAATCTTCTACAGATTCAGCATGATGTCCAACGATTACAAATTGTTCAGATACAAAGTTTTTAACATTATCCATCACATAACCCAATAAAGTTTTACCCATTATTTCATGCAAAACTTTAGGTGTTGATTCAGACTTCATTCTTGTACCCTTACCTGCTGCCAAAATTACGGCTTTTATATCCATATTATTTTCCCTCTTATTTATACATATCTTGCTATCAATATCCCAAAAATATAATAATTATTCAACTCCTAAAACAATTTTACAATTATTAGAATTTTTGAATTCTTTTACTAAATCAATATTATTACCCGTAAAAATAATTTTCTTTGGAATATTATCTGTCACTAAAATATCTCCAGAAACACAAGAATACATATAATCTTTTTCTAAATTTCCTGTAATCGAAGATTTATATTGACTATTTAGTTTTATTTTTGATTCATACAACGTCCAAAACTTATAAAAATCCACTAATGTTGGATTATCCATATTTTGGTTATATCTATTTAAAATCTCTTGATAATTTTGTCTTTCTTGAATATATTCAACATCTGCACCAATATTATTATTATCAAAAGCAACTAAAACCACGTCTTTAGAATGCGAAATGCTAAAATAACATCTTCTAGATTTAAAAAAAGGTTTTTTATCAATAACTTCTATTTCATAATTTTCTACATCATAAATATTCTTTGCAACAAATTTCACCAAAAACAAACCGAGCAGATGATCAATATACTTTTCTTGACTTGAATAAATTTTTCCATCCGAAAAAGCTTCCAAACTTTCAAAATTAATTGATTCTATTATTTCACTTTTTTTTAAATAAAAAATTTCCATAAGAATAAACTTATCTTACCATATAGTTATATATAATTTCAGATGCTTTAACAATAAAATCCTTGCCGGCAATTGAGTTATGTGGGCGATTTGCCAAAATTACTACAATATATTTTTTACCATTCGGAGCAATAACAATACCCGCATCACCTAACATTTTACCAATATCACCTGTTTTATGTAAAAATACTGCTCCAGGTCCTAACCCAGCGTGAATCAATCTATTATTGTGAACATGACCCATATAATTAAGGATTTTTTCTCTTGATTCAGGTTTTAAAAACTTATCATTCACATCAATATTATATAGCATAGTAGCCATATCACGAGCAGTTGTTTTATTTGTACCAGTTAAATCTGGTAACCAAGTTTGAACATAAGTATTTTTTAAGCCCCAATCTCTAATTGACTGGTTTACATCTGTCATTGAACCTACTTTTGCCATAAGCATATTAGTCGCAGAATTATCAGATTCAGTAATCATACGATTTGCCAGTTCATCAATAGTATATTCTGAATCCCTTGCCCTAAACTGTAAACTACCAGAACCTTCTGTTCTATAATACTCAGTAAGAGGAATCGTATCTTCCAAAGACATTTGACCGGCCTCAATTGACTTAAATACATCAATCAAAACAGGAATTTTAATAATACTTGCGGTTGCATAAATTTCTGAAGCATTTATATCAACATAATTCTGAGTGTCATAATCCCACACAAATACTGCAGGCTTAACTGTTTTGTAATTTTCCATTAAATTCAACAATTCTTGCGTAAGAACTGGCATTTTTACATTTTCACGAAGCACATCCATTTGTGCGTGTTTTTCATCCGCAGAATAACTAAATCCTCTTTGACCAAAATTCCAAGTATTTGATAAGTAATTATGAGTTGGGAACCCTAAATTATACATATCTGTTTGAATTTCTTGATATGGAGTTGGAACAAACATTGCCTTAGTAATATTATTAAATGAATATGGTAAAGCATTAAATAAAACAAGCCCAATAACTGATAACGCAACCAAAGTTTGAATAAAATTTCTTTTTTTATTTCTTGTTCTTTTTTTTCTTCTTATTGGTTGGACATCATTATTAAGTCCACCATTAATACCATAAGGGTTTAAAGACTGAGTATACCTATAATTACTATACTTTGAATAATCTGATGAAATACGAAACTCAGAATAATATCTATCTTCGTATTGTCTTGCTATTTTCGGCATTATACCCCAAGTCCTCCCCACTATCTTATATCAATGATACCCTATTTCCCTACATAGAGCAAGTATTTTACATAGATTTTTACAAACAAATATTAACAAATGTAACAAAAAATATCCTCTTTGAAATTCAGAGTTCTCTCAAAACTTTATATACATGAGAGAGATCACAAAATAAGGAGACGAGACATGGCATTTTTAGCATTAGCAAGTCAAAAGAGTTTATTGACTTTACAAAAAAACTTTTTACAATTCCAATTATTATCAATCATGAATCAAACAAACTATGCAGCATCACAAATGACCGCAATTGAAAGACAATATGCTGGTTTAGAGGATTCAGATTGTTCAATGGATCCAAACTTCATTTACTACGAAGACTTAAGTAATCAATTAGAAACTGAAAAAGATTCAATTGAATCACAAATTACAGCACTTGAAAACGAAATTTCAGGTCTAAAAACAATGGTAAACAACAACATCAAATCAAGTTGTACATTGAACTTATTAGGCTCATAGTAAATAACTATAGATTTTTATCAAAAAGTTCTACGGTATTGAGCATCAATGATGCAATAGTCATTGGGCCAACTCCACCCGGAACAGGTGATATGTACGATGCAATTTGGGATGCACTTTCAAAGTCTACGTCTCCACGTGTTTTGCCATTCTCATCTTTGAAAATCCCAACATCTACAACCACACAATCAGATTTTAACATTTCCCCTTCTATAATATTTTTCCCTACTGCAGAAACAACGATATCTGCAGTTTTTATTATTTCAGAAAGGTTACTATAACTATGACATACAGTCACTGTAGCATTACGATTTAATAACATTTGAGAAAGAGGACGACCAACAATATTAGATCGACCCACTACAACAACATGTTTTCCTTTTAGCTCAATCTTATACTCATCAAGCAACAATAAAATCCCCTTTGGTGTACAAGGATATACCTCAGGAACTTCGCCTGAAAACAACTTTCCAAAATTATACGGAGTAAAACCATCAACATCTTTTTTAGGAGAGATTGCATTTATAATATTCTCTTTACTAATATGAGCCGGCAAGGGCAATTGCACTAAAATTGCTGTGACAGAATCATCATTATTCAATTCTTCAATCTTTTCTAAAATCACACTTTCTTCAATATTAGATGGGTAATTTATCACCAAAGATTTTATACCTAATTCTTCAGCTGTTTTTTTCTTGTTATTAACATATATTTTACTTGCAGGATTCTCCCCAACTAAAATGACAACAAGAGTCGGCTTAACTTGATACTCATCAAGCTTTTGTTTCAAATTTGTTAAAAGTTTTTCTCTTAATTTTTTACCGTCTAAAATTTGCGCCATTCATACCTCTATTGTTTAGCCTGCGGAAGATTTAATCTAAAATAAAACTCTTTTATTGCATCTTGAACAACTTTTGACTCTCTTGAAATAGGATTCATTGCCAAGTTTTTATCATAAGGAATCACACCCAAAACCTCTAGATCATATTTTTTCAAAAGATCGTACACTTGTGCCATATTTTCATTATCAACTTTATTTATTACAACTCCAAGTTGATTTCCCGCTGAATATTTTGAACTAAATTCTTCAATCCTTTTGGAAAGATGTGCTGATTCTTCACTCGGATTACCCACAATAATCGTCGAATCAATTTCCGTGTCAACAATTTGATTTAAATATTTCAAATCAAATTCACAATCAAAAATAACAAAATCATAACGACTAATTAATTTATTTACAGCATCATTAATGAGCTTTGTAACAGGACATCTACAATCCTTCGAACCAACAAGCCAAGACACGACAATATCAACATTTTCTTCTACAGAAACTAAAATATCTTCCATTGCCCATTCTATAAATTCTTGTTTTGACATATCCTCAGGAATACCGGTTTTATATTCATGTTTACCACTACGAATACCATAAATAGTATTTCTTATATCAATTCCAAAACTATGGCCAAGCTCGCTTGCAAGATCATTATCGAACAACAAAATAGATTTTTCTGGAAACATTTCCCTAAAAATTTGCATAAAAGCTTTTACTATTGTTGTTTTTCCACTTCCACTTTTACCAGTTATCGCAAGCTTTACCGCCAAAATTAAAACCTCTTCCTTAGTTCATTCGATAATTCATACACCAAATCCATAGCTCGCTCAGACATTTCAACAGTCAAAGAACCTGCTCCACAAGATGATGTAACTAATGAATTATCTATAATTAGTCTCTCATCAATCCCTCTTTTAGTCAAATAATTAACAGACTCCTCAAAACTTATAACTAAATCATCAAGAGTAATTTTTGAAAGAGCTTCACTATCAAGCGTTGGAACAAGCCCCCAAGCAATTTTACCACCTCTTGCAAGCAATTTTTCAACCGCTTTAGCGTGAAGCGCAAAATGTTCAGAATACGCATAAGCATCAAGATTAACAATATCAACTCCTGCTTCAATTGGAATTACCCAATCGCATTTCCCACAACAATGAATAGCACTCAAACCACCATTATCCTTAATAACATCACTTATTTCTTTAAGCATATCCGCAACTTCCATGTCGCTAATTGTTAAATATGCAGATGTTCCAAGTTGAGATACAGAAGGCTCATCCATAAAAATAATTGGTACAGTATTAGGATTCGCAGCCTTAATATGTTTAATTTGCCAAAGCGCCTTTAACGTAAGAAGTTTCACAACAACCTCTTTTAAAGTTTCATCATATATCGCACTTTTACCATTTACATCGTTCAAAATAGATGCCAAAGTAAATGGACCTATAATCTGACCTTTCGCATATGCAGGTTTTATTTTCTTTATAATCTGCACAAAAACAGGAAATGTTGATGAAAACTGTTCACTTATCGCATATTTTTCGAGCTTTTCAGAATTAATATCTGAAATAATTTCTTCATAATCATTAAAAAACTCTTCCAAAGCCTCATAAAATTCATCACTTTCAGAATCTACAAAAAAGTTTTCTAATCTAGAAGGAAAAAACGAAGGCAATCCCTCCAAAAATTGGAATGTCATGTCTTCGTTTTTACTAATATTTGCAAGTTGCGGAAAGAATGGAATACTTGAAAAATCCTTTTCTACCAACAACATAGCATCTTCAAGGTTATTGTGAGGTAATGAACCAATAGCAAGTGCTTGTAACTTTAAACTTTCACTCTGATTCATCCACACATCCTTTTATTAACTATAAACTATTCAGCAGATTCTTCAACTGTTTCTTCGATTGATTCTTTTACAACTTCTGAAGCTGAAACTACAACTGCTAATTCACATCTAACTTTAGAAGTTAATTTAATTAGCATTTTGTATTCACCAACTTTGTTGATAGGAGCATTTAAAGAAACTGTTTTTCTATCTACTTCAATACCAGCTTGAGCTTGCAACTCTTCAGCCAATTTTTTAGTTGTAATTGTACCAAATAATTTGCCTGATTCACCAGCTTTTGCTGATAATTCTAATTTACCAAATTTTTCAATAGCTTCTGCTTTTGCTAAAGCTTCTTGATGTAATTTTTCTTGTTTAGCTTTAATTCTAGCGATATTTTTTTCTCTATTTTCTAAAGCACCTGCTGTAGCAACTTCTGCAACACCTTGTGGTAACAAAAAGTTTCTAGCATAACCGTCTTTAACATTAACTACATCGCCTACTTCGCCTAAATTTTGTACTTCTTTTTTCAATATAACTTGCATTTTACAATTCTCCTTTGTATTTATATTTCTGCATGTAGCCCTAACATACAACAAAAATACTTATTTGTCGATAGTTTTTGTAATTTTGTTAAGGTATACACAACTTTTAGTAAAATTAACCCAATAAAATTAAACTTAACCATATAAACAAAATTCCAGAAATGATACCAACGATAGATAAATGCCAATTTCCGTACTCTTTTGCTAATGGTAATAATGTATCAAAAGAAATATATGTCATAATTCCTGCAACAGCCGCCATTAAAACACCTACCATTATATGAGGGACAAACAAACCAAAAACTAACATTCCTACTAATGCGCCTAACGGTTCAGTAATCCCTGAAAGCGCTGCATATAACATAGCATAACGCTTTTTACCTGTTGCATGGTACACCGGTAAAGCTACGGCTATACCCTCTGGTATATTATGAATTGCAATGGCAAACGCAACTGACATTCCCAAAGCTAGATCTTGAGTTGTAGTCAAAAATGTTGCCATACCTTCTGGGAAATTATGGATACAGATAGCAATCGCTGTCATAAATCCTGCTCTTTTAAGCTTATAGCGATTATGCATACTCATTTCCGGACTATCAGGATTCAAAAGTTCTTCTGTATCAACGTGATCTGGTAAAAAATAGTCAATAAGAATAGACACCAATAACCCTGCTATAAAACCACCAAAAACCAACCATTGATACATATTTGGAAAATTCAATTTTAAAATTTGTTCGCATCCAGGAATAATATCAACCATTGAAATAAAAATCATTACACCTGCTGAAAATCCTAATCCAACAGACAATGTTTTTAAGTTGTCTTTCTTCGTGATAAAAGCAATAGCACCACCAATAGCAGTAGTTAAACCAGCTAACATTGTAAGACTAAATGCAATTCCTAGATTTTGAATATTCATAGCTTATCCTTTGCAAATTCAATACTACCACAAAGAAACTTTTTCATGACCTATACGTCTATACAATTAGGAAGAGAAAAAGAGGTAGAAATGAAACTTTTTAAACATTTGATATACGAATACAAAAAAGGCAATCGAGACTTGGCACTTTACACATGTCAAAAAACAGAGCAAACAACTCTAACCGAAATCCTACAAAAAATGAAAATTCAATATCATGTTACTAATATTGACTCGAATAAAATAAATATTTTCTTTGGCTCAAGTCAATGTCTGAAAATAGTCAGAGGATTCTCAAGCCAAAATCTTGAAAAATTAACACCATATGAAGATTTTGCTCTTGGGATAATGCTAGGCTATTCAAGAAATGAGCAGTACAGCCGATTACTTAATAACAAAACTACATCAAAACACTATTGGTAATATTAAAATAATTACTCAATCCAAATATGGATGTTTAGATAAAAAAGGCATGCCTTTCAATCAAATTAAGAGTTTCAAACATCCGTCATTATTCTATATTAAGATATGTAAACTTTCACGCCAAAACTCCATACCGGCTGAAACCATGGCGCTGACATGATTTCAGCCTTATTTATTTAATTGTAAAGTTTACACAAATAAATATTTTGGACAAGCCGAAAAACTAATGTACAATTAAATCATGCTCAGTTTGAGCAGTTTTCTTGTAGAGGTTAAATGATGTTTGAGACAATTAAAGAAAATCTTTTACAAATACAAGAAGAAATTGCACCTTGTAAACCCAGAATAATCGCAGTTACAAAGTATTTTGACGGAGATGCAATTATAGCCGCATACAATGCTGGCTTACGTGACTTCGGAGAATCAAGAGTAATTGAAGCTTCTGAAAAGATAAGTAACTTACCAAAAGAAGTTAGAGAAAACTCAACCTTTCACCTTATTGGGCACTTACAGACAAATAAAGTGAAACATGCGGTAAAAGTTTTTGATTACATTCATTCAGTAGACTCAATAAAACTTGCACAAAGTATTTCACAACAGGCAACAGAAATCGGAAAAGTTCAGAAAATACTTATTCAAGTGAATAATGCAAATGAAGAACAGAAATTCGGATTTTCTAAAGATGAAGTATTTGAAGCATTTGAGCAAATCAGACAGCTACAATCTCTTGAAATCGTCGGAATAATGAACATGGCTCCACTTGGGGAAAATGAGAGAGAGCTTGAGAGACTATTTTCTGAAATTACAGAACTCAGAAATAAACTAGAGAGAGAATTTAATTGTAAACTGAAAGAGATATCAATGGGTATGAGCCAAGATTATAAAATTGCGGCACAAAAAGGTTCAACAATGTTAAGGGTAGGTAGAAAGTTATTTAAATAATCGGAGGAAAAGTCAGTGGCGGCAATAACAGATAGCTTCAGAAAAGTTGTAGATTTCGTAATGGACGGTTTACGTGGTGAAAATCCATTTGTAGATATGAATGATGAAGATGGTTATGATGATGAGTACGAATATGTTGAAGAAGGCAGTGCATTAAGAGAAATCGCACCTGCATACGCTCCAACAATCGAAAAACATAACGAATCAAAAGTATTAAATCACCCAAGTATTAACAGAGGTGGTAGTGAAGTAATAGTTGTTGAACCTCGTTCATTTGATGATGCTGCTACTATCGTTCAACACTTAAAAGATAGAAAAATCGTTATGCTTAACTTGCACTTACTAGATAAAGAACAATCTCAAAGAACAATCGACTTTGTTTGCGGTGCATCACAAGCATTAAACGGAAGCCCTAAAAAAGTTGGTGATTTAGTATTTGTATTTGCACCAAGCAATGTAACATTATCAGCAGATACTGCACCACAACAAAACAAATTTAACGATTCTTTGTGGAGAACTTCTCTACAGTAGAATAATTTTGGTATGAGAAGAGAGATAGTTTAGATAAATAGGCAGCGATTTCGCTGCCTTTTCTTTTTATCTAAATTACAATTATTTTATTATAATTATCTAAATTTACGCATCATTTTCATGGCTTGAACCATTGCTTTTTTCTCGTTTTTCATATTGAAACCACCGAACATTTTTTGCATTTTGTTCATACCACCCATCATTTGGCGCATTTGTTCAAACTGTTTTACGTAAACATTAATCGTATGCATATCCATACCGCAACCTTTTGCAATACGTTTTTTACGACTTGTATTCATTAGCTCAGGATGTTCACGTTCTTCAGGCGTCATGCTTTGGATAAACACTTCAATTTTTTTGAATTCAGTATCAGTTGCATGAGAAATCTTTTCTCTATCAGCCTGTTTTAAATTCACCCCCGGAAGCATTCCCAAAATTTGATCCATTGAACCAAACATTTTCATCTGCTTTTGCATATTTAAAAAATCATTAAATGAAAATTCAGCCTTTTGCATTTTTTCTTGCATTTTCAAAGCTTCTTTTTCATCAAAAACTTCTTGAGCTCGTTCCACTAATGAAACGATATCACCCATGCCCAAAATCCTTGTAACCATTCTTTCAGGATAAAAATCTTCTAGTGCATTTAATTTTTCACCTGTACCGGTCAATTTAATAGGTTTTCCTGTACAGTGAACAACAGACAACGCTGAACCACCACGTGAATCCCCATCTAATTTTGTTAAAATCAAACCTGTCAAACCAATTTGAGCATCAAAATTTTCTGCAACATGAACAGCTTCTTGACCAGTCATAGCATCAATTACAAGCAATTTTTCATGTGGATTAAATACTCTATCTATAATCAATAATTCTGCCATCATATCGGTATCAATTTGTAACCTACCAGCAGTATCTAAAATAACTACATTAAATCCATTTTCTTTAGCATAATTTATTGCACTTTGCACAATATTTTGAACATCAGTAGAGCCATCTATTGAAAAAACTTCACAACCAATTTCTTGACCTAAAGTTTTTAATTGGGTAACTGCAGCAGGTCTATAAACGTCACATGCAACAAGTAATGGATTTTTTCCTTCTTTTTTTAGTTTTACCGCAAGCTTAGCAGAAGATGTTGTTTTACCAGAGCCTTGTAAGCCAAGCATCATAATTAAACTTGGATGACCAGATAAATTAAGTGGCTTCAGTTCTTTCCCCAAAAGTTCAACCAATTCATCATGAACTATTTTAACCAATTGTTGAGATGGATTTACACCTTGCAAAACATTCTCACCCTCAGCTTTATCCTTAATTGAGGATATAAATGTTTTTACAACACGTAAATTTACATCTGCCTCTAAAAGCGCACGTCTAATTTCACGTAACGCATCTTGCATATTATCTTGAGTTAACTCTTGTGTATGAGTTTTTGAAATTATACTCTGAAGTTTTTCACTTAAATTATCAAACATAATCAAATATCCTTATGTATGTCTATATATGGATATATTACCATAAAAACATCCTAGACTTTTAATATTATAAAAAATATGATAAAATATATGTATAATAAAGGATTTAAACATATGAAGAAAAAGATTTTTATAATTTTAATGATATGGGTAATAATAAGTTTGATATTTAGTGTGGTTTACAAAATCAAAACGACCCCAAAACCAAAACATAAACCAATCGTATATGAGGGTAAAATGGCAAAAGAACCCTTTAAAAGTATAGGGTTAAAAACCATCGAAATTTTACTAAAAAACAAAAAGGCACAGATTAAACCATTTATTGCAGAAATGGTTAAAGCTGGTGCAACCGATATAAAAATACAGATAGAAATTAATACAAGTCCAATAGAAAAAACTTTTCCACCTGTAGTAATCGGTAAAAAAGTTTTCAAAAATTCTACAGAATGCGGAATAATGAAATACTCACACAAAGATGAATCATATATAGTTGGAACCTGCAAATAGGAGGAATAATGAAAAAATATTTATTTTTAAGTTTAGTGATAATTCTATCAACATGTTACGCAATAGCAGCAACTCCATCTGATAAATTTAAAAAGAACGTAACATATCCATCAACACAAAGTTACACAAAAACACAAACACCAGTAACAAAATCAATAAACTCGCAAGCAACAACAACTCCTAGCTCAAGCAGCCCATTATCTGCAGAAGCCAAAAGAGTGTTAAGCGCTGCAATTAGTCGAAATAATTCAGCCTGGAAAAGCGCAATGCAAAAAATGATAGATAAAGGCGGAATTCCGGGGAATACAGATGTAACATCAAAATGTCCACGAAACCCTAAATTACCTACAATTACAGTAAACGGAAAAACAATGAAAGGTAATACTTGCGCAAAAATGACTTATACATATAAGGGTCAAAGCTACGAAGAAGGTTTCTGCAAATAGATATAAATAAATCAAACATTAAAAAATCCCACTTCTTTTAAGAGGTGGGATTTTTTGTTAAGTATCTTTTATACCTTTAGTCTTTGCAAAAGATTAGTCTTGAGCGTGACCTGCAGTACCTAATACGTCTCTCATTTTGTGGATAACCATTTCTTTAACGGCAGTTCTACCTGGTCCCATGTATTCACGTGGGTCAAATTTTTCAGGATGTTCTGTGAAGAATTCTCTGATAGTAGATGTCATTGCAAGTCTTAAATCTGTATCGATATTAATTTTTGCAACACCGTTTTTAGAAGCGAAAGCTAACATTTCTTCTGGAACACCTTGAGCGTTAGGTAATTTACCACCGAATTGGTTACATTTAGCAACAAATTCAGCAGGAACTGAAGATGAACCGTGAAGAACTAGAGGGAAATCATAACCAACTGCTTCATTAACAGCTTTTTTGATTTCAGCAAGTCTTTCAAAGTCTAATTTAGCTTCACCAGCAAATTTGTATGCACCGTGAGAAGTACCGATAGCTACAGCTAAAGAATCACAACCTGTTTCTTTAACGAATCTAGCAGCTTCTTGAGGATCTGTATAAGTAGAATCAGCAGCAGAAACTTTAACGTCATCTTCAACACCAGCTAATTTACCTAACTCTGCTTCAACTGAAACTCCTCTTTCGTGAGCATATTCAACAACTTTTTTAGTTAAAGCAATGTTTTCTTCTAATGGGAATCTAGAACCATCGATCATTACAGATGAGAATCCACCATCGATACAAGCTTTACAAATTTCAAAATCAGCACCGTGGTCTAAGTGAAGAGCGATAGGCACTGTAGTTGTAGCTAATGCAGCTTCAACCAATTTTAACAAATAAGTTTGGTTAGCATATTTTCTAGCACCTGCAGAAACTTGTAAGATAATAGGTGATTGTGTTTCTTCAGCAGCTTCTGCAATACCTTGTAAAATTTCCATGTTGTTTACGTTGTAAGCACCAATAGCATATCCGCCTTCTAATGCTTTTTTGAACATTTCGTTTGTTCCAACTAATTTTCTTTCACTCATTTGAGTCTCCTTCTTCTTGTATAATATATTACACATGCCTAATTTATAACAAACAAAACTAAACTGCAAGTTATCAGGCTTGCAATTCAGACCTCTATATACCAAGAAAAAAGAACATATAAACTAACATCCCCTCTTCCATTTCTGAAAAAGGGGATGTTAATTTTAAATTTATGCTTCGTACCGTTTTATGGATTTTTCAATTGCTTTAGTTACCAAGCTTTTCGTCGTATCGTATTCGGTTGTTAAAGATGAAAT
This sequence comes from Candidatus Gastranaerophilaceae bacterium, assembly GCA_045613725.1. Classification (GTDB taxonomy): domain Bacteria; phylum Cyanobacteriota; class Vampirovibrionia; order Gastranaerophilales; family Gastranaerophilaceae; genus Zag111. The sequence continues at coordinate 3,595 of JAZLBN010000009.1, read as the reverse complement.
TTCAGTATCTAAATTCTTCATTTTTAAATCTATTGTTTGTTCTTTGTTCTCTATTTTAGTTTTCTCAGTATTATATTTTGCCTCAGCTTTAGATATAGCTTCTTCGTCCGCTACTTCCAGTATATTTCGTTCTGTAGCATAATTTCCTTGATAATAGTAACAATCATCACTCATCGTAGATATGAACATCATACCAGATTTAAGCATTTCTGCCATGTACTCTTTGTCATTAACTTGATCATTTTCTGTCCAACCATTTACACAAATCAAGTTAAACATTGTATCATAGAAGTTTGCATATAAATCTGAACCATCGTCTTCAATTTCAGTATCACCAACGATAGTAAATTGGAAATCATCTCTCTTTGGATCATACATTTTATTGCTAGATACAGCACCTTTTTCATAACTATATTTATCGGTATTCATACCTTGCATATATGTAACAAAAGATGTCATAAATGCCTGAGCAATGTTACTTAAACTGATTGCAACAGTTGTGTTATCGTTCTTCACACTATGGAACCAACCCGCTATTCCTGAATGACCTCTATTAGTAGAGTAAACAAGACCAAGGTAATCTTGCGCTGCATTTGCCACTGAACCTTGATATCCATTTTGATTTACATTATCTGACGAAACATTAGTACCGAATTCTTTTAAAGGCGTTTCTGAATAATTATCAGTGTTAACTGCATCTACAAGGCTATCACTTGGATAAATTATATCAAACACTGTATTATACGCATATTCAATAGCAGTATCATTGGCTGGAATACCACCCAACACTGTAGTAAACTGATTTTTTAACCAATCTAGCATTAACGCAACCTGTTGACCATGATCCTCAGGACTTGAATCATTCCTATTAGAATCTATTAATAAGTTGAAAGCTGAGAGAATAGGCGTATGACCATCTTTTTTACCTTCACCAGACTCACAAGATATTACGTGCTGTTGATTAGGGTCTAACAAGTCAGAAATTGTAACACCTTTATATGGTACATGGTATGTATACTCAGCAGTTTTTTCACCATTTTCATATGTAGTATACCTAAACGGTTTACCACCTTCATTTACTCCTGCACCTAGTTCAAACTTAGGACATTGATATTGATTATACGTTTGAGTCGCATGAAGATCTTCATTAGTAGAAATTGCGTATATATCAAACAATTCTATCAATTGTTTATATGAAACATCTGTATAAGATTGAGATGCTGTGATAGAATTTCCAAAACCCATAGTATTATTAAATGTAATACCTTGAATTGTTGCAGCTTGAGTCGTAGAAATTGCACCAATATCAGCTAATGCACTTATGAATTTATTACGTACAGTAGAGGATGCAGTACCCAAAAAACCCTCTGCAGGGATACCAGCTGCTCTTGCCGCTTCAGCATAAGCTGAATTAAGAACCATTCTGTTTTTACTATCAGTAACCATTTTTGGATAATAGTCATTGTAAATTGATGGAGACATTAACAATCCATATGTCAAATCCATATCACTATCACCAGATCCATAATAATCATAAACCAATTTTGTTTTATTTAAGGATTCTTGATACTCAGAAGAAATTTTTTCCATATTACGAGAAAGAGCCAATTTCTGATGCGACAAACTCATAGATAAGAATTCGCAGTCAGCTTTTCTGGCTGTTATGGTTAGTAATCTAGCTTGTGATGCCGCTAATCCCATTGCTTTCCTTTCGTAACTTTAGTGTCTTTCATGTAGTATTACGGCATTTTTAAGTAAAAACTTTAGTATTTAAACAAATACTTGTTACAAAAGTTAACAATTTTATAAATTACATATTTGAAGTATGATTAAATTGCAAGTGATATAAGAAAGAGGGTAATTATGACTAAAAGAATTGGTATTGATGTTGGTGGAACTAATGTTAAAATCGCGCTTGTTGATGGCGATGGTAAAATTATTTATTCAAACAGTGTTCCAACATACGCACAAATGGGATATGAGTACACTGTAAATAATATCAAACAAGCAATTAGAGAATTAATGAAAGAAACCAACACCGAACCAAAAGATATTCAAGGTATCGGCTTTGATTTCCCTGGTCAAGTTGATTGTAAAACTGGCGTTGTAAAATTAGCTCCAAACATCCCAGGTTGGGTTAACGTACCAATTGCACAAATGATTGAAGAAGAATTCAATATTCCTACACGTATCGATAACGATGTAAGATGTGCGGCTTTAGGTGAATTAAAATTTGGCGCAGGTAGAGGCTGTGAAAACTTTGTATGTATTACAGTTGGTACAGGAATTGGTTCAGGAATCGTTATAAATGGAAAAGTAGTTCGTGGTGCAGCTAACGCAGCAGGAGAACTTGGTCATATTAAACTTCAAATGGAAGGTGGACCTCTTTGTGGTTGCGGAGATACTGGCTGTTTAGAAGCTTTTGCATCTGGACCATCAATCGTTGCTATGGCTCACGAATATTTAAAAGGTGGTAAATCTGCTAAATTCAGAGAATTAGCAGGTGATGGTGAAATTACTCCATATATCGTTGCTAAAGCAGCAGAAGCAGGTGACCCTGTTGCAAAACGTATTTTTGAAATCATGGGATACTACATTGGCATGGGCTTAACAAGTGTTATCAACTTACTTAACCCTGAAAAAATCATCATTGGTGGTGGAGTTGCTGAATGTGGCGATTTATTACTAGAACCTATTAGAAAAACAATTCAAGAACGTGCTATGGTTGTTCAACGAAATTCAGTTGAAATTGTTCCTGCTGAACTTGGAAATAGTGCTGGCGTTATCGGTGCTAGTATGCTTGTTGAAGATTAATAAATTAAAATAGTTTAATACTAATCTAATAAAATATGTAATTAAAACGAGCCTCGAGATATCTCGAGGCTCTTAACTTTTGTTATTCAGAATTACTTTGCTTCAACAACAGCTTGAGCTGCAGCTAATTTTGCTTGAGGAATTCTGAATGGTGAACATGATACATAATTCAAACCAATTTTGTGGCAGAATTTAACTGAATCTGGGTCACCACCGTGTTCACCACAAACACCGCCAACTAAAGCAGGGTTTACAGCTTTACCTTTTGTCATTGACATTTCTACTAACGCACCCACACCTTTTGTATCAAGTGTTTCAAATGGGTTAGATGCTAAGATTTTTTGTTCAACATATCTGTTTAAGAATTTACCTTCAGCATCATCACGAGAGTAACCAAATGTCATTTGAGTTAAGTCGTTAGTACCGAATGAGAAGAATTCAGCGTGTTCAGCAATTTCATCAGCTGTGATAGCTGCACGAGGAATTTCAATCATAGTACCGAATTTGTACTCAACTTCAACACCTTTTTCAGTCATAACGTCTTTTGCTACACGAACTAAAATTTCTTTAGCAACTTTTAATTCGTTAACGTGACCGATAAGAGGAATCATAACCCAAGGTTTAACAGCATAACCTTCTTTTTTCAAATCGCAGCATGCTTCGAAGATTGCTCTTGCTTGCATTTCGTTGATTTCTGGGTAAGTTAAACCTAAACGGCAACCTCTTAGACCCATCATTGGGTTAGATTCTGAAAGACCTTCAACGATGTGAAGCATTTCTT
>JAZLBN010000008.1:0-14538 GCA_045613725.1 Candidatus Gastranaerophilaceae bacterium | reverse complement strand
AATTTTTTATATAGATGTAAGGGATAAATAAAATAACAAAGGGGAATAAATTATGACAACTAACTACGAAATGGTAACAGTAAATTCATACTTAGAATCTTTAGAAGTAAAACACGAAACATTAACAGAAAAAGAAATTGCTTATCAAGTAGAAAAATATTTATTAAATGTTAAAAGATCTGAAACAAACGCAAAAATAGTTGAAGCTCTTTTGGCATAAGAAATGATTTAGGGGAAAATAAAAATAAAGCGGGCGAAATCTTTAGATTTCGCCCTTACTGTTTTATTAGTCAAATGATAATATATCTTCATTTAATTTTATGTGTATTACATCGCCTTTATTAAATTTTTGCGCCAAAATGGCTTTTGATAATGGGTTTTCAACTAACTGACGGATTGTTCTTTTTAGAGGGCGTGCGCCGTATATCGGATTGAATCCTTGGGTTGCTAAAAATTCTTTAGCTTCATCTGATATTGTAAATTCTAGTTCTTGTTCTTTTAACAAAGTACGAAGATAATTCATTTGAATATCAATAATTTTGCTAAGTTGTTGTAGAGACAATGCTTTAAAGAAAATAGTTTCATCTATTCTGTTTAAAAATTCAGGTTTGAATCGTGATTTTAGTATTTCTAACACTTTATCTTTTGTATTATTGTATTGTTCAGATGATAGCATTGAATTTAGTGTATTTTCTAATATTACATCTGATCCGATGTTACTTGTCATAATAATTAGTGTGTTTTTAAAATCAATAGTTCGACCTTTTGAATCTGTTAATCGACCGTCATCAAAGATTTGAAGCATTATGTTGAATACGTCAGGATGCGCTTTTTCTATTTCGTCAAATAAAACAACAGAGTAAGGTTTTCTTCTAACAGCTTCAGTTAACTGTCCACCTTCATCATAGCCGACATATCCTGGAGGCGCACCAACAAGTCTTGATACATTATGTTTTTCCATGTATTCTGACATATCAATTCTGATTAGTGCATCTTCGTCATTAAACATAAATTCAGCTAAAGCTTTTGCAAGTTCAGTTTTTCCAACACCTGTTGGTCCAAGGAATAAGAATGTTCCAATTGGACGTTTTGGATCTTTTAAACCTGATCGTGCTCTTCTAATTGCATCTGAAACAGTGTTGACAGCTTCTTCTTGCCCAACAAGTCGTTTGTGCAAGATGTTTTCCATATTTAAAAGTTTTTCTTTTTCAGATTCTACAAGTTTTGTAACTGGGATACCTGTCCATTTGGAAACAACTTCAGCAATATCAGTATCAGAGATTTCTTCTTTTAGAAATTTGTTTTCAGTTTGCTCTTTGTTTTGGCAAGCTTTTAGTTGCTTTTCTAATTCTAGAAGTTTCCCATACTTTAATTCTGCTGCCATTTGTAAATCGGTATTGCGTTCAGCTTCTTCTATTTTGTTTTTAATATTATTAATTTCATCTTTTATGTCAGCTTCTGATGTTATAGAAGCTTTTTCTTGTTCCCATTGGGTTTTCATTGAAGTTATTTTGGTATCAAGCTCGTTAATTTGATTTGTTAGGTTTTCAACTTTTGTTTGAACTTCTGGAGAAGTTTCTTTTTTAATTGCCTCTCTTTCGATTTCGAGTTGAATTTTTTGACGCATAAGTGTATCTATTTCTTCAGGCATAGAGTCTATTTCTATTCTAAGTGAACTAGCAGCTTCATCGATTAAGTCAATAGCTTTATCTGGAAGAAATCTGTCTGTAATATACCTGTCTGATAATTTTGCGGCTTCGATTATTGCGCTGTCTAGAATTCTGACACCGTGATGTACTTCGTATTTTTCCTTTAGTCCTCGTAAGATACTTATGGTATCTTCGACTGATGGCTCGTCAACTAATACTGGTTGGAAACGTCTTTCTAGTGCTGGATCTTTTTCAATATATTTACGATATTCATTGATAGTGGTTGCTCCGATTGTTCGTAATACACCACGTGCTAACATCGGTTTTAATAAGTTGCCAGCATCCATAGAGCCTTCTGTGGAACCCGCTCCGACTACAGTGTGAAGTTCGTCTATAAACATGACGATTTCACCATTAGAATCTTCAACTTCTTTTAAAACAGCTTTTAGTCGTTCTTCAAATTCTCCTCTAAATTTGGCGCCAGCAACAAGTGCTCCTAAATCTAAGGAAATAAGTTTAACCTCTTTTAAACTTTCTGGAACATCTCCTCTTATTATTCGTTGTGCTAAACCTTCAACAATAGCTGTTTTACCAACTCCAGGTTCGCCAATAAGAACAGGATTGTTTTTTGTTCGTCTATTTAGTACTTGGATTATTCTTCGAACTTCTTCATCTCTACCAATGACAGGATCAAGTTTACCCTTCCTTGCTAAAGCTGTTAGGTCAGTTGAATACTTTTCTAAAGCTTTCATATTTTCTTCTGCGTTTTTGTTATCCACTCTTTTATTTCCTCTAATTTTTTTCATTACTCCTAGTATTGAATTATAGTTTATATTTGCATTGTCAAGAATTGATTTTATTCCACTGTTTTCTAATCTTGTCATTCCTAATAATATTGATTCAATACCAACAAAATCATCTTTTAGTTTTTTTGATTCGTCTATTGCTAATTCAAGTAATCTTCTTGTTTCATTTGAAAGATATAAACCTTGCGGGTTTGTAGGTCCTGATATTTTGGGAAAGTTTTCTATTCTCGTTATGATTTTGTTTATAAAATTCGGATTAAGTAATCTTAGTTCGGTTAAATAATCTTTAATTATTCCGTTATCTTTAATCATAGCAAGCATAATATGTTCAGGTTCTAATTGAGAGTTTTTGTGTGAGCTCATTAAGTTACTTGCGCTTGATATAATTTCTTGAGAATAGTTTGTAAATTTGTCAAAATCTAGCATAGTATGTCAACTCCATTAAAAATAACTTTATATTTTTATTTTAATATTATTTTTAACAAAGTCATTGTATTTTAATGTTTATTTAATTATTTGGTAAATTTTTGTTTTTTTAGGGGGCGTGTTTGACACATCTGAGGAGGTACTTCGCCTCTTTTTATAATGATTTTATCAAAGATTTTAGTTTCAGCTGTAGGTCTGCAGAACAACTTTGAATACTGTAATTCTTTGTCTGAGTATTTTTTAAAATAGTAATTTTCTCCGCCTAAAAAGCCTATGGTAAATGTAAAAATGATTGCATATGCGATGATACTTATTGTACGATCTATGTCTTGTTTATTTTTAGAGTGTATCTGATAAATGGTTAAAGGTAGTATTACCAGTAATGTTAAGCATCCCAAAAGTCTATCCATAATCATTATGAAGTATGTATAGGTTTCACTTGCAGGTTGTGACATAACTATATCTAGCCTGTTTGCGATTAGGGACAAGAATACTATTCCAGTCAAAACAAATAAAGCAACAATTGTGAAAATTGTACCCATAATATAAATCTTTGAAGCTTCATTTGGATTTAATTTGTTTATAAATTTCATATTGTAATTATATAAAATTTCTGAAAGTCTGTAAAGTTTAATTATTTTATATGATATAATTCTTTTATGATAAATTGGCGAGTTATTATAGGGTATATCTGTTTAGTTATTGTTGCATTATCTATGCTTTATCCGTTTTTTGCCATGTTGAATTTGTCATTGGTGCCAAATGGTGAAATCTTTAATCAGGGTGATAAATTGTTTTATTACCCATTAACTCTTGATAATTATTCTAGTGTATTTAAAAAAATTCCTTTGTGGAAATATTTTATCAATAGTTTGTTTGTTGCATTAGTTACAACGCTGGGGCAAGTTATAGTTTCAGCGTTGGCAGGTTATGCTTTTGCTAGGTTAAAGTTTAAGTTTCGAGATATGTTATTTTTGTTGATACTTATAACGATGTTAGTGCCTCCACAAGTTAATATTATTCCTTTATTTTTTCTTATGAAACAATTAAATTGGATAAATACGTACCAAGCATTGATTTTCCCTGGGTTGTTTGGGGGTTTTGGAGTATTTATGATGCGTCAATATTTTCTAAGTTTGCCGAGAGATTTGGAAGAATCTGCAAAAATAGACGGATGTAATCTTTTCGTATGTTTTTTGAAAATAGTTTTACCACTAGCGGTACCGGTTGTTGCAACTCTTGCAATTTTCACTTTTGTTTCTACTTGGAATAGTTTTATGTGGCCTTTAATTGTGACAAATGCTGAATCTATGAGAACATTACCGGTTGGGTTGGCGATATTTAAAGGAAGTTTTAGAGAAATTACCTTGTGGGGTGATTTATTAGCTTGTTCGGTTATATGTATAATCCCTGTTGTTGGTGTTTTTTTACTGGGTAAAAAATATTTTATAAATGATATATTGCAAGGTGGAGTGAAAGAGTAGTCTTTTTATTATTGTATCAATTGTAAAAATAATTTTTCAAATGTTGGGAATGAAATGTTTACCCATTCAAAGCCATTAATTAATATTTCTTTTTCGCAAATTAATCCTGCTACAAAAAAGCTCATTGCAAGTCTGTGGTCGTGATAAGTTTCAACTGTGCAATTTCCAGATAGTTTGTTGTTTCCGTTTATTATCATTCCGTCAGGAGTTTCTTCAATATCAGCACCAAGTTTTTTTAATTCGTTTACTACTGTAGTGATTCTGTCTGATTCTTTGTTTCGTAAATCTTGAGCATCTTTAATTTGAGTTTGTCCTGTTGCTTGTGTTGCAAGAACTGCTATAATTGGGATTTCATCAATTAGTTTTGGTATTATTTCTTTAGATATTTCGCAAGCTTTTAGTTGTGAATATTTTACTCTAATATCTCCAACTGCTTCGTTACATACGTCTTTTTTGTCAAGGATTTCAATGTTTCCGCCCATAAGTTTTGCAATATCTAATATTCCTGTTCTAGTTGGGTTTAGACCAACATTTTTTAGTATAATATCAGAATTTGGGATAATAAGAGCAGCTACAATAAAATAAGCAGCAGATGAGATATCTCCGCAAATATCAATTTCAATTGGTTGTAATGTCGATTTTTTAATTGAAATAGTAGTGTTTTCAACATGGATATCTGCGCCCATATGTTTTAGCATAAGTTCTGTATGATTCCTTGATGTATAAGGTTCGGTTACTGTTGTTGTTCCATTTTTTACATTAAGACCTGCTAATAGTATGCAAGATTTTACTTGAGCTGATGCTATATTTGATGTGTAATTTATTGCGTTTAAATTTTGTCCCACAATATTGAGTGGTGCTTTATTTTCAACTGAATCTATTTTTGCACCCATAAGTGTAAGTGGTTCGATGATTCTTTTCATTGGTCGTTTTGATAGGCTTTCATCTCCGATGAGCTTAGAATCAAAATTTTGACCTGCCAATATCCCTGCAAGTAATCTCATTGTTGTTCCAGAATTACCACAATCAAGGGTTTTGCTGTTAGGTGAGAGTTTTCCGCTAGATTTTATGATGACTTCATTATTGTTTATCTGACTTTCAATACCTAATTGATTAAATATTTTTAATGTTGATAACGGATCTTGTCCATCAGAAAAATTTCTTATAATTGAGGTCCCATTTGCTAGGGATGAAAACATTATTGCTCGGTGAGATATTGATTTATCTGCTGGAATTGATATTGAACCATGTAAAGGTGTATTTGTTTTTTGAACCTTTTTTTGCATGTTAGTATTTTAACATAAAATCATCTATTTAAATCATTGAATTTTTGTATAATATGTTATTGTTAAAGGGTATGATAAGACGAATTAGAAATATTTTAATAAGTATTATAGTAGTTTATATTTTATTGTTTGGATATTCGCCATCATTGGCTAATACTGTATTAGCCTTTATTTTGGTTGCTGCAGTTCCGATTTTTTTCTTTAGATGGCTTTTTTTAAACTACATGTATAAGTATAGTATTACCTATGCCTCAAAACAATTTGTATTGAATAATAATGCGCTACATAATGATCATGTTACTGTTATTTTTACGCCAGATGAAAAACTAGTTGTAATGGATAATATGCCAAGTAGTGTTCGACCTAAAAGAATGTTTACTTTAAAAAAAGGTAAATTAAATGTAAATAGAGCTTGGAATAGAGTTTGTAGAGTTTTTGATAGTTTTGTAACTTTAGATTCATTGGTATCTTTTTATAGCTATGATACTAAAGTTGAGGTGATTACTTTGGAAGAAAAATTGCCAAAGAGACGAAATGATGTGAATGTTTCAAAAACAGATTCTGGTCCAAAGTTTGTTGAAATGAATAATATTCAAGCTGATACATATGCTAAAGATACAAATAAGCCTAATGAAAAAGGTGCGCAGTTTGTTGAAATGAATAATATAAAAGAACAGGAAGCGTATACGCCAAAACCTCAGCAAGAAGAAGTTTTTGCTAATTTGTCTGATATTAAAGAGGCTGAAAAATATGTGCCAAAAGAGTCTCAGGCTCCTGAGTTCACAGATTTAGGTGATATTTTATCAACAGGTTCAAATAAAATTGATGTTAATTATGCAACTGCAAGCGAAATTTCAATATTACCAGGCGTTAATATTGTAATGGCTAAGAAAATTGTAGAATACAGAGATTTGAATGGGTTGTTTAAATCTGAAGATGAGTTTATTCAAGTTGCAAATGTAAAAGAGCATTTTGTGAGTAAAATAAGATCAAAAATTATTATTGGCAAGAAAATTGAACAATCTATAGATGATGATTATTCTGAAGGTAGGATTGTTGATTTCTAATGTTAAATGTTTATAAAATTCTTGATAAAACAAGTGTTGAAGGCCCTGGGGTGAGATTTTGTATATGGGTTCAAGGCTGTAATAGACGATGTAAAGATTGTTGGGCAGAAGAGACCTGGAAGTTTGGGATAGGTAAAGATTATTCAGTTGAAGAACTGTTTGAAATGATAAAAGCCACTGAAGGAATAGAAGGTGTAACTTTTTTAGGTGGAGAACCTTTTGAGCAATCAAAAGAGTTATCAGAGCTTGCAAAGTTAATTAAAGATACAGGGTTGTCTGTAGTTTGTTTCACTGGTTATACTTTAGAAGAATTACAGATAAAAAAAGATGAACAAGTAAATGCTTTGTTAGCAAATATAGATTTACTAATTGATGGTGCATTTGAATATGATAAGTTTGATTTATCTCGCCCTTGGGTTGGTTCATCTAATCAACGATATTTGTTTTTAACAGATTTTTATACTCCAGAAACTGTTTCGCAATATAAAAATAAAATTGAGGCCCGAATCGCTCAAAATGGGCGGTTGGAAATTAATGGAATGGGTAATTTTAGACAAATTCAAGAATGTTTGAGTTTACAACTTGGGAAAAATATTGTAAAATAAGCATAAGAAGAGGTTTATAACTATGACTAATATGACTATCCAATTATCAAAATTATTTAGAGCTAGATTCCCATATATCTATATTACAACTTGGGAAGAAGAAAGAGCCTTGTCTATAATTAAAAAGCTTGCTAAGTTAGAAAAATTGGTTCGTGTGACAAGAGATGTTTATGTTTGGACACAAACCAATGGCTTTGTATTGGATGGAAAAAAGATTGAAGGGACTAATAGTCCTGATAAAGCTATTGATTTTATTCGTGATTGTAATAAAAACGCAGTATTTGTAATGTGTGATTTTCACGTTTATTTTGGCGTCAAAGGTAGGCAAGTTGATTATAATGTAGTAAGGCGTCTAAGAGATATAATTGGTGATTTGAAAGCTGGTAAATTTAGAAAAAATGTTATATTTTTAGCTTCTGAATTATTGATTCCTGAATCTATGCAAAAGGAAGTTACTATTGTTGATATGCCTTTACCTTCATTAGATGAAATAAAATCAAAATTAGATAAAATGATTACTCAAAATAATCAAATTGATACAACTGGCTTAGATGAAGATGCAAAAGAAAAACTTTGCAAGGCTGCATTAGGTTTGACTTTACAAGAAGCAGAGAATGCGTTTGCTTTATCTATGGTTAATGATGGGAAAATCGATGGTAAAGATTTGTCGATAATTCTAAGTGAAAAAATGCAAGTAATTAAGAAAACTGGTATTTTAGAATTTATCAATACTGATATAAAAATTTCTGATGTCGGCGGTTTGGAAAATCTTAAAAGCTGGTTGAATAAACGTAATAATTCTTGGTCAGAATCTGCAAAAAAATACTGTTTACCTGCTCCAAAAGGTGTTTTAATAACAGGTGTTCCGGGTTGTGGTAAGAGTTTAACTGCAAAGGCTATGAGTGCGGCTTGGCAATTACCTTTGTTGAAATTAGATTTTGGTAAGATTTTTTCCGGCATTGTTGGTAGCTCAGAAGAAAATATGCGCAAAGCTATCAAGACTGCTGAAGCTGTTGCTCCATCAATCTTATGGGTTGATGAAATTGAAAAAAGTTTAAGTGGAATGAATTCTAATGGTGATAGTGGTACATCATCAAGAATTTTTGGAACGTTCTTAACCTGGATGCAGGAAAAAACAGCTCCAGTTTTTGTAATTGCAACTGCAAATAATATCAGTGGACTTCCTGCAGAACTACTTAGAAAAGGTCGTTTTGATGAAATCTTTTTTGTAGATTTGCCGACTCATAGGGAAAGAAAAGAAATTTTCAAACTACATTTAACAAAAAGGCTTAGGGATAAAGAAGTTGCAAGTAGATTGGAATTAAATGATGAACTTTACGAAAAACTTGCATCAATGACTGAGGGTTTTGTTGGTGCAGAAATTGAACAAGTTGTTATAACTGCTCTTTATGAGGCGTTTTTCAATAAACGACCTTTAGAATTTGCTGATTTAGAAACAACAATAAAGAATGTAGTTCCTTTATCTGTTACTCAAAAAGAGCAAATTTTATCATTGCGTCAATGGGCAAATATTAGAGCTGTTGCAGCAACTAGAAAAGATGATTTGGCTGAGTATTCTTCTGATGTTGAGCAAAATTCAGATGTTAATAATTCACGCGGTGGCAGAGCTTTGGATGTATAGGGGGTAAATTATAATGTCGATTACTCTAGTAGCTTACCCAATGGCTTTTTTAATAAATCCTGCAGATGCAAAATCTGAAAAACTTAGAAGTGCTAAGCAAAATGAGGGCTTAAATAAGGCTGTTGCAACTCAAAACTTGAAAGAAATAAAAGTTCTTACAAATATAAAATATGATGAATTGCATAAAATTATGTCTTTTGTACGTTATGAAGTTAGCTCAAATAATACGTATATCTATGATTCTGGGCTAAAAGTGAAATGGGATGTCTATGGTAAATATGCTGTAGCTCACCTGTTTGGCGATATTGATTCTGATTGTTTACAAACTGATGGTGAAAAGTATTTTCAAACTCTGGATAAAGTTGCACAAAGAAATGTTAGATTAATTGATTCTGCAGAGTTTTTTTATTATAGATACGATACTTCTTATAAGAAAATTTCTGAGATTTATGAATCTTTAAAAGATCAAGGTGCTGCTCAAATTTTCACTACTGAAGATGATGAAATTGTTTCGACTGTAAATGGTCAAAATGTAAAATACTACAAAGAGTCTGGTCAAGATACGTATAGTCTTGAGGTAGAACAAAAAGTTACGATTCTAAATATAGGATTGGGGACCGATGCTCAGGGAACAAATATTTCCTATGGGCTTACAAATTTAAGGATAAAAACCAATATAAAAGCAGATGAGTTGAAAAAGTTTTTGAAAGCTGCAAATTATTTGTATTATCAAGCAAGCTCTCAAACTCCATTAAAAAATAGTGATGCAACCTTAAATTGGGTTTTAAAAAATGGTTACTATATTGCTGAGTTTTCGGGTTCTAATAATAATGCAATAACAAAAGAAGCAGAAATCTTGTTTAGAAAAATGAATATTGCGGCACAAAGAGATTTGCGTCTAGTAAATGATGAATTTACTGCGATTTATACTTATACAACCAACTATACCGATAAAACTGTATTGATAAATACTTTAACAGAACACGGTGCAGAAGAACTTGTTGAAAATGGAGATGAGGTTTCTTGTAAGCTTTTTGGTATGGAGATGGTTTATTATAAGAAAGATGGTTCTAACGGTTATACATTAGATGTAACTCAAGTTTCAAATAAAGCTACTTGTGAAGATTTAATCACTGATTTGAATGATGAATATGGTTTAAATATTCAAGAAATTACTTATAATAAGATAAAAGAACGATTAGATGCGGAAAATATGCGACTTGAAAGTGAAACTGTTATGGATGATAATTCTATCGTTTTAACAATTGAGATTTAAGGTGAATTATGGCAAAAATGAAAATAAGATTACTTCCTGATGGTACAATCCAGATGGAAACAGAGGGTGTTAAGGGTAAAAAATGCCTAGATTATGTAAAGGTGTTGGAAAAACTTGCGGATGCTAAGATTCATTCAATAGAAAAAACGGAAGAGTTCTATCAACAAGAGGTTTTAGAACTTGACGAGAAACAACATTTAAAGGATAATTAGGGAGAAGATCCTAGTTAAAATAAAGAGGGGTGTCCGAGTGGCTTAAGGTGCAATCTTGGAAAGGTTGTGTGGGGGTAACTCCACCGAGAGTTCGAATCTCTTCCCCTCTGCCATAAAAAGCAGATAAGACCGAAAGTCTATCTGCTTTTTATATTTGATACATATTCTTTAACACTTGGTTTGAGAAAAAATAACAAATATTTTGATAATTATTTTATTTTTTGCCAAATTAGTGGTAATTTACAATTATTTTCTTTATTTAAGCCAGATACAATACCGTTATAAATAGGTTTAAATTTACCTTGCTTATTTAGTGCTTCAAATAATAAATGTTTAGATGAATATCGTAAATTTCGTATTGGGTCAAACAATATTGTTTCTTCGATAGGTATTGATTTGTCTGCAATAAACAAATGTTCTTGTAAATGGTTTCCAAGAACTAATATTCCCCCGACTTCTAATTTATTGTATATTTTATCATTTATTAAATCGTCTAAAATCTGTCGTTTGTTTAATCTTAAATCAGGCGTATCTCCATATTCAACAATGCCGGTTAAATCATTTTTTATTACATGATAGAAAGCATTTCTAAAAAATATAGCTCCAACTTTTCCTTCATGAAAATTTAGTTCAACATTTTTAATATTTTTAATATCGTCTTTAACAAAATGCACATTACTATTTATTGAACAATTAGGAATAAAATATTTTTGTGGAAATAACTCAATACTATCAAATGTTAGGTTATAAATATCATCGCACACATTATCTATTTGTTTCTTTGGTTTAGGTATTTCAGTAAAATGTTTATAAAATTTTTTGGTCAATTGTTCTTGTTTTTCGTCTTTAATATCATTGATCAAAAAACCGTCAGTCATTAGTGGATGAACCGCATAAATTCCTCTTTTTGCATAATTCATAGCTTCTGAACAAGGGTCAATTGAATAGATTTGGTAATAACTTTTATTTTTTAAAAGTGTATTTAAAGATAACGCTTCTTCTCCGTTTGAACCTGCATAAACCATTATGTTTGTACCTTTAGGGAATGTTTTGTTAATAATTTGAGCAGATTCTTCTAAAACAGGATAGTCTAAATAAAAAGCAGTACTCGTTGGGAGTCCTGTTTTTTTATCTAGTTTATTGTAACTAGAAAAATTGATAGCATTATGTCTTCGATTTATATTATTAATTTTCATATTTATATAAAAATAAAAAATAAATTATTTTGCTAATTATTGTTTTACAAATTTGAGAAAATAATTATATATTTTAATTGTAGCTCGTAGGGTGCAATTTATTGCACCTAAAAATAATCAAATCAACTGTTCTTTTTTCTCAGATCGAGTGTTAGAATACCCTAACAATTATCTTGCAGTTTGATAAAAAGTTTCAAACAGTTTTATAGTTTGTGTGTTGGGGTTTCTACCCTAACAGAGAAATGTTGGGCTGAAAGCCCAACCTACAACTCTATAAATTTGCCAGCTTCTCTGCATTTGAATTGAAAGACAGAGGTATAAAAATAGATTTTTGTTGTAAATGTTTTTAGAGAGCGTTTGTAAAAGGATTGTTTTTGTGTTTCTACTATTGTGTAATGACAAAACTCTTATCTAAAATTCAAAATATCTCTCTTGATAAATTTTTATACCCAAAAACATTACAACCTCATCCAAAAGCTAAGGTGTGTGATGTGGTTAGACTTGCGTGTGATGATGGTGCTAATTTGGATATTGTTACTTTTAGAACTCGTGGTTCTGTTGATAAAAAAGGAACAATACTAAGGCGTTTTTTTGTAAGAGAAAAAGATGGTAATGAATTGATTACTGAACGTAATTATAAGAAGTTGAAATCTACAGAAATTTGTGATCCTGAGGATGTAGAAATTATTGAAGCTACAGGGCGTAAAATCTCAACCATTAGAAAATTTAATGGTAAGTTCTTAGATAAGTCTGAAGAAACCCAATCTGTTGCAAATAGAATAGATAGAGCTCCAGTTGTTACAATTAAGAAGGTTTCTGCTTCTTTGTTGGAAAAAGGTGTAGAACAAGAATCTCAATCTTTATTTCAGTATAAAAAAGGGGAGAAACCTTATGGTTTTTTAGTTCAAAATATTGTTAAAGATAAGTTTGGATTTAATAAAGAAAAAGGTGAACATATATATAGTTTTAGTGGTATTTCGAAACGTGTTGCAAATAGTTTCAAAAAAGATCCATTTTTCTTGTTGCATTTGTATTCAAAGAAAGAATTCAAAAAGGTTGCTCCTTTAGTTGTGCAAAATCCAAATCATAAATTGCAAGTAAAACCAGAAATTCATTGGTATGATGGTGGGTTAGATGATAGTGGTTTTTGTTGTGGTGATGTTTTTTTGAATAAACAGATCGTTGTAACAAAACCGCAAATTGTTGCAGTTTCTGTACATGAAAAGGAACATAGTTTTCAAATACAAAATGGTTTATTATATTTGTTAGAAAAAGGAGTTGATTGTTTTAATTTTATAAATATTAAGCCGGAATTTATTGCAAAGTGTAAAAAAGCATTTCTTGAAAAAGGAGTTCGTTCTGTTGTTTCTGAAGCTGAAAATAAAAAGATTGTAAGAACATTTGAAACGCATAAGTCTTCTGTTTCGTTAGATTTTAATGAATACAAGCATCAATATGTGGAATATAGAGCGTTTCAAACTGAAGGTGTAGCTTTAAATAAATATTTGAAATCTGTTAAGAACTTAGATTCTAAATTCCCGTTTGCAATGAATGGGATGGTGAATTTATCTTTTGAAGAACGAGAAGGGCTTTGGTTTGTTAAAAAAGGTGATTCCTATGTTGCTCAATTAAGATAATTTTAGTTTTTACTAATTGTTATAAAAAAGGTTTGGAAAACATTCCAAACCTTTTTTATTTATGCGTTAAATTGTTTTGTGTAAAATTCTCCGTTGGTTTTTGAGTCAGTGAAGCTTGTGTATTTTGGGATACCACCAATTTGTGCTTCTTGTGTATAAATTGTACCAGAACCATTTACGCTTCTTACATAATTTCCGTTAGGTTTAATTTCGTGTGATACATAACTTGATTTGATTTGTTTAGGTTTAACTCCAGTTCCTCTTTCGTATAACCAAACTTCTTTTAATCCGTTTTCTGTACCTTCTGCTAGTTGATGTACTCGAACTCGTCCACGTTGAGTAATTTCGCCAAGGGTATTGAATGTGACAAAATCGCTACTGCGTCCAACTTCGGTTCCGATATTTGGGTAATTGTGTTCTGCAACGCTAATTGTTCCAGGTAACTTGCCCTCGATGTTACAGTGGCGTACAGGATATGTTTCGGTGTAATGCGCATATGTTGTATCAATATTATAGTCGTTAATGTTTGCTTTTGTGAATTCTGTTTTTGTGCTTCTATCTATAGCTTTTGCGCTATCTCCGTATTCACCAACTCGACGTGTTGCGTTTTTTACAACTTTATCTGTAGCTTCATCTAGATATGCAAATTCTGTGATTTGTCTATTTCTTGTACCACTATGATAAAAAGACATACCATCATTGATATCAAATCGAGGAACAACTCGTTTAAATACTGCTTTTCCTTCTCTAACACCAATTTGTTTGAATCCAGCCTCTACTAAGCCTGACTTGTTTAAATACCTAAGCATTAATTTATCTCCTACACTTTACTATATAAATATAAACGTAGTTTATTCTTATTTATTGCTAGGTTTGTTAATTATTGTTAATTATAAAGTTTTTATTAAAACATATTGAAGAAAAATTCATTGCATTTTTTATAACCCATAACTAGTACTACTAGCGCGATTATAGCTATAATAATGAGCATCAATGGTTCTAAAAGTTTAAGCATTACTTCCAAGGAAACTCTCAATTTGGTTTCATAATCGTATGCGATAGATGCAAGAGTTTTATCCAATTCCCCTGATTTTTCGCCTGTTGCAACTTGTGACATAGCGTAATCAGAGAAGAGCATTGTTGCACCAAGTGCAGTTGTTAATTCACAACCTTGTTGAACTCTATGGGCAACTGGAGCTAATTGTTTCACTGCTTCTGGTATATTTACAACGGTACTTGATAGATATAATGA
>JAZLBN010000007.1:0-4405 GCA_045613725.1 Candidatus Gastranaerophilaceae bacterium | reverse complement strand
GTTTGAGCTATTTTTAGCTAGACGGAACAGTCAAATTTTGCACACAAAAAGAAGTTAAGCAAAATCAAAATTGGAATTTTCAACACAAAAGCACAAGCCAAAAAGAAAACTAGCTTTTTTTAGAAATGCCCTTAATTCGCATCAGGATCAATTTTAAGCGATTTTAATTATTTACTAAACAAATTACATTAGATTAAAATTAAAATGTCTTATTTTTCATTTTAAAGATTTTAATTTTAAGATAATTTAATTTGTTTAGTAAATAATTTTATTCTGGAGAGGCAATAATCCTTAAAAGCTAGTCCTGGAGAGGCTTTGAGCGATTTGGTAAGGTATTATGTAAACTGCGGCGACCAAGATGTAAAGCTCTGTAATCCAGTCCCTGTCTGCGTTTGAGCAATGTTGCCGCGACTAAAAAAGACTTAAATAATTCAATTATTATTCAAGTCTTTTATTTTATTTATTTATTATTTAAGTCTTTCCATTTTTGCATTAGCAACCTTTCAAACTCTGCTTTTTTGTCTGCTTTGATTTTTCCTTGCTCTTGATACACTCTAACTTTGATTTGATTATACCCATCTTTTGCAAGTTGTTTTGGTGTGGTGTATCTCTTTGCACAAATCTTTTCGATTGCCCTTTGTCTTGTTTGTTGTTGGTGTTGTTTGTAGTATTCAACACTTTCAACTTCTACTGTTGTGCTAATTGGTTTATACTTATTATTTGTATCAAATAATGTTACTTGTAATTTAATCATTTTTTTACACTCTAACCCTTTCCCTTGTTATCTATTACTATTATACACTATTATTAAGCTAGTGTCAAGCTCTTGCAACCTTTGATTGTTACTTTTTTATTGAATAAGTTTTCATTACAATGAGCAAGACTTTTTGTCTTAGTCTTTGCCCATTTGTAAATTGTTGTATCTTCACTGTGAACTGTGTACTTGTTCTCGGTCTTTGAGTAGTAAGCGAACTTTTTAAGGAACTTTTTACCCTCTCTCCAGTTCATTTTTATTGCAATTAATTGGTTATTAATTTCAACAATGTAAATAAGCCCTTTGCTTGCATCTTCTTTAATGTAGTTGTCAATGTATCTTGCTTGACTTCTTGTCTTAACTGTTAACACTTTAATTGTACAATGTCTTGATTTCACATTATAATGTTCGCCATTGATAACAACATCTCCTGCTTGTGTGTGTGGTGTGTTCTCTAATGTAAGCTCTTGATGTAACATTGCTTTTAAGTGAAACTCTTTAGCTCTTCCACCATTAAAACACATCTTTCCTAGTTCTTTGCCTAAGTCAATGAAGTATTGCTTGTTGTCGTTTCCTCTGCTCTCTGTGTTCTTCTCTATTCTCTTACATCTTGTTATTGTGAACATTTCCATTGCGTTCGCTCTCCTCTCTCTGTGTGTGGTCAAGAGGTGCTGGCTCAGCAAATCAAACAACTATGTGTTTATACCATATAGTGTTGATTTTTTGAGGTTTTGTTCTCCCTCTCTTCCCTTATCTTTGTCATTATGTCAACTTTGTATCTATTCCCTTTTTTATTTATTATACATATAATACTTGCTGAAGTAAATTACATTAACTTTAAGTTTGTGTATCATTTGTATTACAAACAAAACAAAAAGAGTGTTATTCTCTTATTAGTAAAGAATAACACTCTTTTTGTTTTGTAGTAATCTTGTTTACTTGTGAACAAAGCTTTTTATTTAATTATGTCTTGTACTCATTAACAATGAGCTTGTATCTTGTGTATTTTTTAATATTCTTTACTTTAGTATTTTGATTTTAAAATTTTATTTTTAATTGTTTTCTTGTGTATCAAAGTAATAACACCAATTTTGATTATCAATCTCAAGTGTAATTAAATTGTTTTTAATGTCAGTAATTTTTACATTGTAGATTGTGTATAATACACCAACTTTAAATCCTATTATTAACAATGCAATAGTTACTATCAATCTTTTTAATGTTCTCTTGTCTACTATCATTTTTAATCACCTCATTTGTATTTTTTTGTACTCTCATTTGGTACATTGTTATTTTATGCTAAAAATTATTTTTTGTCAATGATTTTTTAGAAAAAAGTTAAAAAACATTAAAAATTTTTTTGAGCTTCAATGCACAAGATTTTTACAGAGGTACACTCAAGAACACGCTGACAGCTGACAAGGCTTTACACAATAGACTTTATCAGTAAAAGTCTGTCAAAAATTGCTGACGGGGGGTGCTTTTTAGGATAATTTTTTTATGAAGATTCGAAATGGCCATGCTCACGTCCAAAAAATCTCCAAATCATTTTTTCATTTCCAATAACGATATCTTACTATTTTCCATAAATTTCTCTATATGCTTTTCGCATAGCTTTAGCACAATCTTCTGCAGTAATTCCGCCTGTTAGTGTCCCAAGCCCGCAACAAGCAATCTCTTTTTCTTTAAAATTATCTAACAATTTATAAAACACATAAAAAACATCTATTGGTTCAATCTTTCCAGGATATCTCATAGTAGGCATATAAATTAAATTAGGTTTCTTTTCATCTCTCGTTTTAACAACAAGAGCTTTCCCTACTGGCATTTCTCCTCTATAATAAAAAATAATTTGTTGTTGAATAGCATCTTGTACCTCAACTCCATAATAATTGCGGACAGCTAAGTCAATTCCACCAGTCATCCAGCCAAATGAGTTTCCTGCGGTAACTACATATTCACTCTCTATTTCTTCAAAAGGAGCATGTAATATTTGCACATCCTCTACTCCATCAAATTCTTTGCGCCAAGCCTCTACTATATTACTATCTATATCAAATAATGTTAACATTCCATATCCTCCATACTCCAAACAATAGCTTCACTCTTCTCTTCTTTTATTAAATAAGCACTCTTCACTTTTTTATTCCCAAACTTAATCCAATGCATAGCTTCTCTCAAAGCACCCTCCATCTCAACAGCTTCAATAGGTAAAAATAAAAATCTATCTTCATCTGCATATTGAAATTTAAGGTGGAAAGTGCGGCAACCCTTGCTATCGCGTGCATTTATCTCGTCCTTATTTTCCATTAGTCTCCTCCTCCGCAATATCCATAATAAATTTTTTCTTTAAAATATCATATTTAATTTTATTTAAAATGTCAATAGCTTCTTGATTAATCTCATCTTTTTCAGTTAAACTGCCATCTTTTAATCCTTTAGTTGCATTATCATATGTTTCACATAATTCAATAGCTTCTTCTTTAGTTAATGTGCGGAAACCATCTTTAGTAAGCTGTTTTTTATAGTTCATTAAAGTTTGCGGCATGGTGCTGATATAACACTCCTCAAGCGGGATTCCGCATAAATATCTTTCTAAAAATTCAAATAGTCTAACACAATGGCTTAATTGTTTTCCATCATAGCCATATTTTTCAATTTTATCCATTAGGTTTGGATATGGATGACATAAGGCTTTTCTTTTTTCCATGCTCATACCAGCAATACATCTAATGAATTGGTTTCTGTTAAGTGCGGCAATGGTATCTCTATGGCGTAATAGTTCGCGAACTTCCGCCTCATATTTTGGGTTAACCCAAATCCAGTTAGTATATAATAATTCAATATAGCTTACATTCATTTTTCTAAAATTTTCAAACATAACTCTAATATCTTTAACATCAATATGCTCATTATTATCTAAAACAATAGTAGTACTAACTGGAGAGCTTCCATATACAAAGTCGCGGAAATGCGGCAATACAATTGCTTTTGTATCTACATCAGATTGATATTCATCTGTATATTCATCTAATCCATAGTTTTGACTACCTTGTAACATTACACATACTACTTCATAGTTTGTTTTATATAATAAATGTTTAATATGATATGTCATTTTTTCTTTAATTAATTCATTTCTTTCTTCTCTTGTCATTAAAATCTCCTCTTTTATTATTTCTATATATATTATATAATTTATTTTTAAAAAAATCAATCAATTTTCTTTAATCGAGATTGACAAATGAAAAATTTTGTGTTAAAATATAATTATAGAGGTCAAAGATAATTAAAAGAAAATATAGATATTTGAAAGGAGAGAACAAAATGACTGAAAACGAGTCTTATGAAGAACAAGACATTGAGACATTATTAGAGGAGAAATTAGAAGAAGCGGAAATTAAACCTGCTAAAAAATTAGATTACACTCTTCAAACAGCTCAAGAAAGAAGTGATTTTGTTAATGGTGTTCTCCAAGAAACAAACCCAGAAAAGATAACAAGTAAATACTTAGAAATATTATCAGATTATATTATATTTGCAATGGATAAAGAAGAAAGAAAACAAAAAAATATATTAACAGAAAATAGAATGATTACAGTAAATAAAAGAGAAACATCTTATCAAGGTTTAGTTATGAAATTTGAAAAT
>JAZLBN010000006.1:0-19162 GCA_045613725.1 Candidatus Gastranaerophilaceae bacterium | reverse complement strand
TAAACTATTAGTTTGGGTGCTATTTTGTGTAAAATAATTATAAAGATACTGTATTTCTGGCATATTTGTAGTAAAATTATCATGGATATAGTGAGGTGGATATGGTGGCTATGACTTTAAGTAGAATTAGTGAATTAGCAAATGAAGTTTTGGATCTTGAAGCAAGTTCAATTTTACGTCTAAAATGTAATATTGGTGAAAGTTTTGAAAGAGCAATTGATATTCTTTATAATTGCAAAGGTCGTGTAATTGTTACTGGTATGGGTAAATCAGGACTTATCGGCAAGAAAATTGCTGCAACTTTGTCTTCTACCGGTACTCCATCTTATTTCTTGCATCCAGCGGAAAGTACTCATGGTGATTCTGGGGTGATTACTAGAGATGATGTTATTATTGCTATTTCAAATAGTGGTGAAACTCAAGAATTGATGAATCTTTTACCACTTATTAAAAGATTTGGCTGTCCAATGATTGGGATGACTGGTAATTTAAATTCAACATTAGCTAAGACTAGTGAAGTTGTTATGGATATTTCTGTAGAACGTGAAGCTTGTCCATTAGGTAAAGCGCCAACATCTAGTACTACAGCAACTCTTGCTATGGGTGATACTTTAGCTGTTTGTTTAATGGAGAAAAAAGGTTTTACTAAAGAAGATTTTCTTATGTTCCATCCATCAGGCAAATTAGGTAAAGGTTTAACATATAAAGTTAGTGATTTAATGATTACAGGAGAAAGAATGCCTCTAGTTACCGAATCTTGTTCTTTCACTTCTGTAATTAATACAATTTCTGAGTTTAAACTTGGTATGGCTATGGTTGTGGATAATTCAGGACAATTAATAGGAGTTTTAACAGATGGGGATATTCGTAGAACTGTTATTAAGTATAGCGAAATTAATTCATTGCTAGTTAAAGATGTTATGACTGTAAATCCAAAAAGAATTACTTCAGATGCGTATGCTGCTTCTGCGTTGAATTTAATGGAGAAGTTTTCAATTACAGCATTGGCTGTTGTTGATGAAAATAACATGCCGGTTGGTGTGATTCACGTTCATGACTTGTTAAGAGCAGGTGTTGCATAATGGATTTAAACAAACTTGCAAGTAAAATTAAATTGTTAGCCTTTGACATTGATGGTGTTATGACTGATGGCAGTATCACTTATGATGAAAACGGTGTTGAATACAAAACATTCAATGCAAAAGATGGTCATGGTTTAGCTAAAATGGCAAAAAATGGCTATATTACTGCTATTATTACAGGTAGAAATAATGGTACTGTTGATAAACGAGCTACAGATTTGAAAGTCACTGAAGTTTATCAAGGTGTAAGAAATAAATTACCAATTTTAGAAGGTATTATGCAAAAGTATGGGCTAGAGTTTTCTCAAGTTGCTTATATGGGCGATGATGAACCTGATATTGCAATCTTGGAAAATGTTGCAATTGCAGCTTGCCCAGCTGATGCTGTCGATAAAGTTAGAAAAGTTTGTAATTTTGTGGCATCAAGAAATGGTGGTCGTGGTGCGGTGAGAGAACTTTGTGACTTTGTTTTTGATAATAGAATTGTAGAATAATTATTGAGAGGGATATATAATGTACGAAATTAAAACACAAGCATTTTTTTCTGCAGCTCATCATTTATTAAATTATGAAGGTGAGTGTGAAAATCAACACGGGCATAACTGGATGGTAGAAGCTTTTGTTCAAGGTGAATCTTTGAATAAAAGTAATATATTGATAGATTATAAAGTTCTAAAAAAAGAATTAAATGCTGTATTAGAGACATTAGATCATAAAGATTTGAATGAACTTCCTGCGTTCAAAGGCGAAAGCCCTTCAAGTGAGATGATTTCCGCTTATATTTATACAAAGTTGAAAGAAAGAATTGTTCAACTTAGTAAGATTACTGTTTGGGAAACTCAAACATCTTGTTGTTCGTATTTTGAAGAAAATTATTAATTGTAATTGTGGGAATATTGAAAAATGAATTTTATACAAGCAATTTTGATGGGGATAGTTCAAGGATTAAGTGAGTTTTTACCGATATCAAGTTCAGCACATTTAGTCTTTACTTCAAATTTTTATAAAGTTTTTAATGATATTCAAATATCAGAACACTCAACTCAAGAAGTGTTTTTTGATATTATGTTGCATTTAGGAACATTGATTGCTGTTCTAATATTTTTTAGAAAAGATGTAATGGATATATGTGCAGCTTTTTTTCAAGCTGTTAAAACTAGAGATTTTTCTTCTGATAATGCAAGATTAGGGCTTTATATAATACTTGGGACTATTGTGACCATTGCGATTGCTTTACCTTTTGAAGGTTTTGCAAATTATTTGGTTTTTAATCCTGTTATAGTTGGAGGGTTACTTGTTATAACTGGTTTTGTTTTGTTTTTTAGTGAATACTTATCAAATAAAAATGATGTAAAATCTCAACAGGTTAATTTTAAGCAGGCTATATTGATAGCTTTAGCTCAAGGATTTGCTGTTCTTCCAGGTTTTTCTCGTTCAGGTTTAACTATGGCAACTGGTTTATTCTCTGGTTTGGATAGACAAACATCTGCGAGATATTCTTTTTTACTTAGTATTCCAATTATTCTAGGTTCATCAATGGTTTATCCTTTGATTAAAATTAATGTTGCTGAAGCTGTGAGTTATAATTGGATAGCTATAATTATTGGTACAATTGTCTCTGGTGTTGTTGGCTATTTGTGTATAAAATATTTTATGAAATTTATATCAAAATTTTCGTTAAATATTTTTGGTTATTATTGTGTGTTTATGGGGGTTTTCACAATTATTTTCTTTAGTGTTTTTAAATAAAATTTTATGTAAAAATTTGTAAATATAAATAATTTAAGTAACAAAAAAAAATATTGACGTGTATTCTAATGATGAGAAACGTGGAGTTATCATGATATTACCAATTACTAGTACTAGTGGGAATTTAATACGATTTAAATCTAATCCTGATAGGGAGTTGGCAGAGCCTATTAAAAGAGAAGACGAGTTAATGGATTGTGGTCCGATAACAAAGCTTAGAATCTCTATGGATAAGTTTACAAAAGCTTTTACTATTTATCCGGCTAAGGGCTTAACTGGTAGTAAAAACTCTAATTTTTATGAATTTTTAACGATGGGTACAGTGCCATATGTTATTGGTAGTGCAATGTTAATGTCTATTTTTAATTCTGTGAAACCATCCTTGGCAAATGATGCAAAGAGTGCAGCAAAACTGGGTAATAAAATGGCTTTAGGCGTTATAATGTATGCTGCATTTAAAGAAATTTCAAAATTATTTATTACTTACCCTGTAAAATGGAAAACAGGTATTGATACAGAACTTCCTTATTCAAAAGTAAATTATTTACTTCAAGAAAATCCAAATGATGATAGTAATTTAACAAGTATTGAATATCATAAAATAGGTGAGAGTGTTGATTTCCCACGTTGGGATTTGTTGTATGGAAAAGTTGATAAAGGTGAACCTTTAAACTTTAGGTATGATAAAATTGCTAAGAAAAATGGCTTGGGTGAGAATTTGAATGATTCTGATCAAGAAGTAAAACCGTTGTATAAAGAAGTGTTAATAAAATCAAAGCTGGCAAAGAGTATTTCTTCGTTCTTGTGGGCTGCGGTTGGTGTTGCATTAGCGTTCCAAAAACCATGGGAAAATTATTTTAATGTTGCAACATTAAAGTTCTGGAAGTGGGATGATTTTGCTCATTCAGTAAAAGTCTTTGGAGAAAGTTTTGTAAGTGGAGCTAAGGATTTATTAAAAGCTAAATCTGGCAAAGCTATTGTTGGAGTTGCTGCATTATCTACGGTTTTGGGTTTATTAAACACTTTCATTATTACTCAAAAACCATCAAAAGATAAATCTGGAGAAGTTATTGATGCAAGTAAAGAAAGTGTGGTGGGTTAGATGAGAACTTCGAATTTAATTCAATCATATATTTCAACACATCCAGTTTCTCAGCAGTATAATTCCGATAAGGCTGTGAAGGAATTTGATGTTCATAAAGAATTATCAAATCGTACATTTATAAAACCTTTACCAAGTAATGGTAAATTGGTTAGAAAAAGTTTGATGGATTATCCTTCAGAGTTGCGAAAAGATATTTTGTATGATGTTAATGCATTTAGCCATGCTGTGAAAGGTAAAGCTAATGATCACGAATTAGGTCGTTTAAATGATTTGGGCATGAAAATTGGTGGTATTGCAATTGCAGGATATTTGTTCTCCAGAAAACAAACTCCTATGACAAAATTGTTTGAATTTATTGGCTTAGGTACATTTTTTGCAGCAATGGATCTTTGGCCAAAGTTATTTATTCAGCTTCCTGCAAAATTGATACATGGAGTAAATGTAAGACAAGAATATGAAGATAGTTTTGGTAGAAAGAAAATGTTCTATCAAGATCATCAATTTATTCCTTGGGATTTGTATTCAGAAAAAGAGATCTCTAAAATTGGCGATAGATTAGGTGTTGATAAGGATATTCCTAATAGACGTGATTTTATCCAAGAAAAAATGAGAAAAATTGCGCTTCAAAATAACACATTATGGATGTTAACTGCAGGTTTTGCAACTCCATTGATGAGTGCGTTGATGTGTAATATGTTAGAAAAACCTTTAGCTACATATTTAGATCAGCACACTTCTAAGGAAGCTGATAATTTGATGGCTAATTTCTCTCAAGAAATTACAAAATTCGATTTTTCTTCAAGTACAAAAGCTTTGGATGATATATTGAAATCTAATGCGGGTAAACATGTTACTGAAGAATTTGTTGAGTCTGTTTATTTAAATCTTTCAGAAGGTTTAGACCATGTATTAGCTGATTCATTAAAAGCCGATTTGGATAGATTGATGCCTTATGGAAAATATTCATTAAATGAATCAAATGCAAAATCGGTTCAAGATGTTGTAAAAAATATTTTAAAATCTGCTGCAGTTACAGAAGACGAATTGTCAAGAATAGTTCCTTCCGTGGAGCAGATTTCTAATGCGTTAAAAGATAGAAATTTATTGGTTGGAAGTTATACTGATTTTACGGAGCATTCAAAAATTGTTCAGTCTTTATTGGATGGTAATGTACAAAGGTTTATAGAACAGAATCCTTCACATTCAGCGAATAAAACACTAATGTTTTTGATGAAGCGTCTTGTGCATTCAAATAATCAAGGTGCAAGTTCACCTTTGGTCCAAGCATTTAAAACAACAAATGATGTTGTGTTAAATGATAGTTTGTTAAATACATTAAGAACATTATCTGAAAGTTTAAATTCCTTCAAATCAAAAACTTTTGTTTTGGATAAATATGCATATATGAAAGCTGCGCAAGCTCCTGAAACAGGACTTGCAAATGGTTGGAATGAAGTTCAATCAACATTGTTTAAAGCTCTAAATTATTCTCCTGAAGAGGTTGCAAAAGCTCGTTTAGATGGAGAGTTTGCAAGTGCGGTTTTAAGAAATAAACTTGAGGCTGTTACTTCAAATAAACAGTCTTATGCAAACTTTGTTTCAGAAGTTGAAAAGGCGCTATCATCCTTGCAGAAACGTGTTCAGTCATTAGATATGACTCAGCGTTCAAGTTCTAATACTTACAAGAATCATGTTAATAACACTTATGATGCATTAGAACGAGAATTAAGAAATTTAGGCTTTAATTCTACTATTGATACCCTTGTAGGGTTTGATAAAGTGGGTGAAACATCTGCTAAAAAATTAGCTCTTGATTTTATTTCAGATCGAGTTTTAGGGGTAAAAAGTTCGTTTTACAGATTTTTAAATCTAGCAGATATGTATTATAAAATATCTGATCAAGGTTATATTAATTCTGTTTTATCAGGTTATCCAAGAGAGGTAAGAGAAGAATTAGTTGAATTGGCGAAAATATCGTTACTTGAAGGACATAATTCTGATTTTGCAGTAAAATTCTGGCAAAAACGTAATCCTCAGCCGGATAGAATGGATTACTCTGATATTGAAGTAAATGCTGGAAAAGTCATAAACAAATATTTCGGTAAACATGAACCGACTGATGTTGTAGAACTAGCAAATGATAGACATTTTTATGATGCACTTATGAAATTGATGTTTGGTGGAGATGTTCACCCAGATACATTGGCAAAAATTGAAACGTCTGGTTTTAAATCTGACTTTTTGAAATATAGAAGTGATGCTCTAAGAATATTTGGTGGAGATAAGTATTTTGTTAAACCTAATTTCTTAGTAGATGGCAAAGGTGTTGACACCTCTTCTTGGTATAAATTCTTGTTGATGGGGTCATCACCAAATGAAATGTTACACAAATGGGCAAATAATAGCTTTAATAGTGGTAAATGGTTCAAAGTATTTGGTAAATTAGGTGCAGGATTGATTGGTGTTACATTATTGGCTCAATTCTTCTTTGGAAGAATGAAAAAGCCTGAAAAACTTCAGGAGGTAAAAGCATAATGATTATTACGGCTAATAATTTAATATATAAACCTCAATTAACAAAAATATCTTCTGATAAGTGTAATAATACGGTTAATAATAATGTTATTTCATATCAGCCGTCATTTGCTGCTAATTTGTTAACTCAGTATTTAGATAATATTGCCAAACAGAATACTGCTAATGTAAATAAACCATCTGAAGTTGCGAAGGTTTCTGATGTAGCTGAAAAAGTAAAACCATATAAAAATGATTTAAAAACTCTATTATTAACTAATAGTGCAACTATTATGGCAATAATTCCTAGAATTTTTAATTCTAAAGATACAAATGGAAATGAATATATTGATGGAAAAGAAGAAAGTGGAACTTTTTTGAATGCGATTGAGCGTTTAGATGAGTTAAAAAACTTGGGGATAAATACACTTCACGTGTTACCGATAAATACTCCAGGTAAGGCAAATGCTAAAGGTATTGCTGGATCTGTTTATGCTCCTGAGGATTTATTAAAGATTGATCCAATGTTGATAGATAAAAATGATCCTCGTTCTGATGTGGAACAGTTTAAGGCGTTTACTGATGCTTGTCACTCAAGGGGAATCAGGGTAATGGTTGATTTACCAAGTTGTGCTTCATATGATTTGTATAATGCTCGTCCTGAATTGATGGCGCATGAGCGAAACGGTTTAGCTAAGACTCCTCAGGGTTGGTATGATATTAGAATGTTTGAACCTTGGGAAGATGAAGGTAAGCGAACTTTAAATCCTGAGTTGTTAGAATATCACCGTCAGTTCGTAGATTTAATGGTAGATTGTGGTGTTGATGGTATAAGGGCTGATGTTGCAAGGGCGAAACCTGTTGAATTTTGGGATATTATAATTCCATATTCAAGAAAACGTGATCCTGAGTTTGGCTGGTTAGCTGAAACTTATACATATGAAGATGCTTCTCCTCAGGCAAATATGCCTTATGATAGACCAGAGGATTCGTTGCGAGCAGGTTTTGATACTTATTACGGACAATATCATATTTTCCATGAGTGGACAGGTGCTAAAGATTTACACGATTATGTAATAGATAATTTAAATATGTCGTATCGTGTTGAACGAGGTAAATCATTAATAGGTTCTTTTGCTACTCATGATGATATTTCTCCAATGTTTCACGGTGGTGAAATCTTCTGTAATTTGACAACAGGATTACAAGTTACGTTACCAATGCTTAATCCGTATTTTGTAGATGGTTTCCAATCTGGAGATTACTATGATTATAGTTATAGAGGAAATCATTCAACAGAAACAATGACAGATAATCATGAAATGGAAGCTCACTGGGGTAAATTGGATTTATTTAATATTTCAAGAAAACCTGGAGGTAAAGATCCTCAAATTGGTGAATTTATGAAATCTGCGCTTGAGTTCAGAGAAAAATATGCGAAGATTTTAAAACGTGGTTCATATGTGATTTTAGATAAAAAACAGGATAAAATGGATCAAGTGATTGCTTTTGCTCGTCATAGACATGGTAAAACAATTCTAGTGTTAGCAAATAAAAATGTTAATAGAAATGTAGCTTGTAAAGTAGAAGTTCCAACATTAAAGGCTGATCAAAAATTGGAAAATTTATTACCAGCATATGGTGAGAAAAGTAGATTCCAAGTATCTCAAGGTGAAATTTCTGTTGATTTAGCACCAGGAAGAATTCACGTATTTGAAATAGAAACTCCGTATATTGAGTCATATACGAAAAAGGTTTATAAGCAACATTAAATTTACAATACGTAATAAAGTGTCAATTATTATAATGAAAAATTTTTTATAATTTTGTAGGTAACTTTTAGGAGTATTCTTATGGTTAAATTAAATCCCACAAAAATAACATCTTATTTGGCTGATGCGGCTAGTCGTATGTCAAAATCTACAACAAAAACTGCAGAAGAATTATCAAGGGAAATGCAAATGGTACCGAGATATCTTGAGCTTGCAACTCTAACAAACGGTCTTGATAGATTTTCGGCAGAAGATGTTAAAGCTTTAACTAAAGCTTTTGGTGAATTTAATACAACGCTTTACAAAACGGATATCCTAAAAGAGCTATTGGCTATTGGGGTAAAAAAAGGTGAACTGTTATCAACAAAGGAAATGACAGCTTTTTTGAAAGCTACGAGTTCATTTGAACCACAAGAACAACAGAATGTTTTAAAGTTTGTAAAAAAAATAAAAGAAGTCGAAACTATTAAATATGATGAAGATTTTGTTAAAAAGAATTTCATATCATATGAAGATTATAAGGCGAAAAGTTTAGAATCATCGCCTGAATATTATGCAAGATGTACTCCAGAAGAACAAGAAAAGAGTATTCGTTCATCGTATAAGGCTCATTACGATAGTGAAATTCGAATGGTAAGGACCAGTGATTATTATAGGAAGCTTCACGAGAGAGGTCCAATCAATGTTACCGAAATTATAGGTAATCCTGGTTATAATTTTGCAGAAGGTATTGCAAAATGCTCTGATCCTGAAACATTATCTTCAATTGTTGTAAACTTGGGTCCAAATAATTTCCAAAAGATTAAATACTTAGAACAAACATTAGTTGATGCATATAAGCTTAGTGATGGCAACATGAATTTTGTTAATGATCTTTTAAGGGGTTTTTATCCAGCTGAGTCAAAAGCTATTGTTCAAGCCTTACAAAGTGACCCTAAAAATGTTGAAAAATTGTTAAAAACTTATAAAGGCCATACTGTTGAAAACCCAACATTCTTTGAAGCTAGTTTGCCAACTCAGCGTCGAGCTGTTCTTAAAGAACTTAAGTTAGACGGCAAAATACAATTGCTTCCTTTAGGTGTTAAGGAAGATGTATTTGGCGTTGGTAGTAGAGCCCGCAAAATTAGTGGTAATTATGAAGGCGGTAAGCGTAGCAGATAACCTTATATTATTTGTTACTAATGTATCCATTTAACGCTGTATAAGCTGCAACAAAAGGTGAAGCTAGATAAATGTAGCCTTTAGTGTTACCTAATCTACCTTGGAAGTTTCTGTTTTGAGTTGTTAAACATACTTCTTCATCTGCTAATATTCCGGCATGAATACCTACACACGGACCACATCCAGGTGGTAAAATTGTTGCATTTGCATCAATAAAGATTTCTAATAAGCCTTCTTGTAAAGCTTGTTTATAAACATCTTTAGATGCTGGACAGATAAGCATTCTCACCTCTGGGTGTACTTTTTTACCTTTTAATATTTGAGCAACGGTTCGCATATCTTCAATTCTGCCGTTTGTACAGGTTCCAACGTAAACTTGGTGGACTTTTATGTCGTTTAAGTCTTTTGCAAGTTTTGTGTTATCTACAGTGTGAGGACAAGAAACAGTGTGTTCAATTGTTGCTGCATCAATTTCTATTATTCTTTCGTAAACTGCATCAACATCTGGTTTTATTGTTGTAAACTTGTCTCCTCTGCCTCTTGATATTAAATATTCTTTAGTTTTTTCATCAGGCACAAATAATCCACATTTAGCTCCAGCTTCTACTGCCATATTTGCTAATGTGAATCTTTCTGACATACACATATTATCAATAGTATCACCACAGAATTCTAGCGCTTTATAAGTTGCGCCATCAGCGCCAATCATTCCTATTAAATGTAGCATTAAGTCTTTAGAACAAATCCCTTCTTGGAATTTACCGTTGACAACTATTTTGAATGTTTGTGGAACTTTTAACCAAGTTTTACCAAGAGCCATTGCCACTGCAACGTCAGTAGAACCCATGCCTGTCGCAAATGCACCTAGTGCACCTGACGTACAAGTGTGTGAATCTGCCCCTACCAAAATTTCTGCAGGATTTACAAAGGTTTCAATTAATCTTTGGTGACAAACCCCTGAACCAACTTCCGATAATACTGCGCCATACTCTTTTGAAAAATCTCTTAATGTAGTATGCATATTTGATAATTCTTTTTTAGGGCTAGGTGATGCGTGATCAATAAAAAGAATTGTTCGTTCAGGATTATATAATTTTTCTTTACCTAATTTTTTGAATTCTTGAACTGTTAACGGCCCTGTTCCATCTTGAACTGCGCATACGTCTACGTTTGCAATAACTAATTCTCCCGCTTTTACGTTTTTACCAGCGTGATTTGATATTATTTTTTCTACTAATGTTTGTCCCATATATTAATCCCTCTTTTCGTATGTCATGTTACCACAATAGGCTTATTATAACAATATGTACTTTTTATAAAATATCTTTTATAAAGAGTTTTTTTATAGTAAAATATTTTTGTGTAGGGATATTTTTTAAGGAGAATAAATTAATGTTGAGAGGACCTTTTTTAGATAGAAATTGGATGGCACAGAATCCGGATTATGATTCATCTGATATTGTTATGTTAGGGTTGCCATTTGATGGTACTGTTTCTTATAGACCTGGTTCAAGGTTTGCTCCTGAACAAATTAGACTTGCTAGTTGGGGACTAGAAGAGTATTCTCCGTTATTTGATAAAGAGTTGGAAGATGTAAATTTTCATGATGCAGGAGATTTAGAATTTCCTTTAGGGAATACCTACAAAACATTAGAACAAATTGAACAAAATGTTGAAGATATTTATAAAGATGGAAAGAAAGTTTTTGGAATAGGTGGAGAACATTTGGTTACTTTACCTGAAGTAAAGGCTGTATCAAAATTTTATGATAATTTAGCTGTTGTACATTTTGATGCTCATACTGATTTGAGAGAAGAATATATGGGTGAAGAAATGTCTCATAGTGCAGTAATTCGTCATATCTCAAAATTTGTTAAACCTGAGAATATCAAGCAGATTGGTATCCGTTCTGGAATGAAGGAAGAATGGGAATTTATGAAAAAGCATAATACTCTATGTCATAAGTATTCTGATTTGGATTCTTTAAAGGATAAAAATATATTTGTTACAGTTGATTTAGACTGTCTAGATACTTCAATAATGCCAGGTACAGGTACTCCAGAAGTCGGCGGGATGACGTTTAATGAATTAGCTGGTTGGTTTAACTACTTGAAAGATTTTAATATTGTCGGTGCTGATGTCGTAGAATTAGCTCCTGATTATGATGCTAGTGGAGCGTCAACTGCTGTTGCTACTAAAGTTATTCGTGAATTATTGTTCGCAATGAGTCATAATAAATAATTGAAGTGGGGAATTATGCAAATTCAAGAGCGTATTGAATTTTTAAAAGATGAAATTAATAAATCTAATTACAAATATTATGTAGAAGAAAACCCATATCTATCTGATTATGAATATGATAAGTTGTTTTCAGAATTAAAAGAGTTGGAAGAAAAATTTCCTATGTTTAGAACTGAGGATTCTCCGACCCAACGAGTGGGTTCTGTGAGTGAAAAATTTCTACCTCATACTCATAAATATCGTTTATACAGTTTGGATAATACTTATAATGAGGAAGAACTTACTTCTTGGTATGAAAAAGTCTGTAAAGAATATGAACAAGAGTTAGAGTTGGTATGTGAATTGAAAATTGATGGGTTGGCAATTGCTTTAACTTATGAAGATGGAAAATTCATTCAGGGGGTTACTCGAGGAGATGGGATTACTGGCGAGAATATTACTCAGAATTTGAAAACAATAAAATCTATACCGCTTAAACTCTTTGAGAATAGTTCATTAGAAGTTCGTGGAGAAATTTATATGCCAAAAACTTCTTTTGAAAAGCTGAATTCTGAAGCTGTTGAAAAAGGTGAGAAAGTTTTTGCAAACCCTAGAAATGCCGCTAGTGGTTCATTAAGACAGTTAGATAGTAAAATTACTGCAAAACGAGATTTGGCAATGTTTACTTATACTGGAATATTTGAAGATGTATTAGCCAATCAAATTAAAACTCATTATGATGGAATGATGAAGCTAAAACAATTAGGTTTTAGGGTAAATCCTCATATAAAACTGGTCAAAAATGTGAAAGAAGCAATTGAATATTGTAAGGATTGGGAAACTAAGCGTTTTGATCTGGATTATGCAACTGACGGTGTTGTTATAAAAGTTAATAATATAGCGATTCAAAAAGATTTAGGATATACAGCTAGAGCGCCAAAGTGGGCTACCGCATTTAAATTTCCACCGGAAGAAGTTTCAACAAAACTTTTAGATATTGAATTGAATACAGGTAAAACAGGTGTTATTACTCCTGTGGCCATACTTGAGCCTGTTCAATTGGCAGGAAGTACAGTATCTAGAGCTAGTTTACATAATTTTGATGAGATTAAACGTCTTGATATTCGCATTGGTGATACTGTACTGATTAAAAAGGCTGCGGAAATTATTCCTAAGGTAGTAAAAGTTATGGATTCTGATATTCATAATTCATTACAGGAGTATAAAATTCCTACTCAATGTCCTGCCTGCGGTGGGGATATAATCGAACGAGATGGAGAAGTGGGATTGTATTGTTCTAATCCTAATTGTTCGCAAATTATGTGCGCAAAAATTGAGTATTGGGCAAGTAAGGAAGCTATGGATATAGATAATGTAGGTCCTTCTTTGATTCAACAGCTTTATGATAAGAAATTTATATCAAATTTTGCCGATTTGTATAAGTTGAATATGCAAGATTTAATGCAGTTGGACTTGATTAAGGAAAAGTCTGCATTTAATATTTATAATTCAATACAAGAAAGTAAAACAAGGCCACTTAATCGATTGATTACAGCTCTTGGTATTAGGCATGTGGGAAAAGAAACTGCTGATATTCTATCAGGTGAATTTCCTTCGATTGATTTGTTGCAGTCCGCAACTTTAGAACAATTGTCTGCGGTCGAAGGTGTTGGAGATATCATTGCAAAGTCTATTTTTGAGTATTTTAAACACGAAGAAAATATTAAACTAATCGCAGAATTAAAAGAAATTGGTATCAATCCGAGTGCTAAAGCAAAAGCAAAATCTAATAAGTTAGAAGGTTTAACTTTTGTTTTGACCGGTACTCTTCAAAATATGACAAGAGATGAGGCTGCTGATATTATAAAATCTCATGGTGGTAAAACTTCATCTTCAGTATCAAAGAAAACTTCTTATGTTTTGGCTGGTGAAAATGCAGGTTCAAAATTGGAAAAAGCTCAAAATTTAGGTATTATAATATTGACAGAAGATGATTTTCTTGAAATGATAAAAGAATAAGAAGGATTTTTAAAATATGAAAGTTATTCAAATTGATGGTATAAAAGGCTTAATAACAACTTTGTTTATTGGAGTATGTTTATTTGCTGGATTTGTAATTTTTCCAGGGCAAGTAGCTATGTCTTTATGGAATAAGTATCTTGTTGCTTTGTATATGTTCCCAACTTTGAATTTATTTCAAGGTGTTTTGTTATGGGCAATGGTTGCAATAACTTATTGTATTGCTTTTAAACAAGGTCTTTCGGTATCTTTTAAAAGTACACCTGAATTATCTCAAGAAGAAATTGATTCAATTGTGAAATCTGCAAAAATCAATTCACAAATGAGGTTTATAAATAAGTCTGTTTCTCGTTCTGATAGATTTGAACTTTCAAAGAGACCTACTATTATAAAATCAGTTAAGAATGACAAGGATTCTACATTTGTCTCTACACCAATTTCGACTGAAGATAGTGCAAAAAAGATTGAAGAAAGCAACGAATCAACTGTTTCTAGTGTTGATTAAATAAGGAGGATTTATGAAGAATAGATTTATTATGTCAGTATTATTAGTGGCAATTTCGCTGTTATCATCTATTGCATTACCAGTTGGCGCAATTAATAATTCAGGACAAAGTGATACTAGAGGTTTTCTTTCAGTATCATATACAGCAGAAAAAGAAGTAGCACCTGATACTGTAGAAGTTTCTATTGCTGTGAAAACTACAGATAAAGTATCTATGAATAATGCTACAAAGCAAAATAAAGAAATTTCTGATAAAATTTATAATTATTTAAAATCTTCAATAAATCCAGCGAATAGCGATTATGTCAAAACTGCAAATTATTCAGCTCGTCCTGTATATAATTATCAAGAGAGAAAGCAAGTTTTTGATAAGTATGAAGTTTCAAATAATATTATTGTTCATACCAAATCTATTGATAAAATAGCGAAAATGATTGATAAATCACTAGAATTAGGCGCAACAAATGTTGATAGTTTGAATTTTACATTGTCTGAAAAAGACAAATATTGTGATGAATTACTTACTAAAGCTACAAAAGAATCTGTAAATAGAGCTAATATTGTAGCTCAAGCTGCAGGTACAAGTGTTGATGGTATTAAAAATATTGGAACTTCTTGTTCTTTGAATTACAATCAATCAGTTCGTTATGCGCGAAATACTTTAATGATGGCAAAATCTGCTGATGTAGATATGGCTGAAGGGTCTTCCTCTCCAATCGAGGCTGGTGTTATTAGAGTTTATTCATCTGTTAATGCGGAATTTTATTTGAAATAATAAACTAAAAGTAAAAAAATACCTGAGAAACTTCTCAGGTATTTTTTTATTAGTTATAAGATCTTTTACCACCGTGTAACCATGGCGCAGCTTCTAAATCTCTGATGTTGTACTTTAATAAATATTCATCATCTTTTTGAGGTTGAGCCTGTTGTTTTGTTTGAGTTACAGGTTTTGTATTTTGAGCTTGTTGCGTTGTTTGTTTTTTTACTTGTTGAGAAGGTTGTTTTTTGAAGTTTTCATTTGCTGCAATTGAAACAAGTTGGGTTTGTATAAGCATTACTGCTATAATAATTGCTAATTTTTTCATATTAATTTCTCCTGTCTACTAAATTGTTAGTATTTTAGCATAGAAACTACTTTAGGGCAATCGCTTAGTTTTTCACTTCCGCCTAAATCGCATAATTCAATTAGGAATGCTGCACCTACAAGGTTTCCT
Organism: Candidatus Gastranaerophilaceae bacterium; assembly: GCA_045613725.1. Taxonomy (GTDB): domain Bacteria; phylum Cyanobacteriota; class Vampirovibrionia; order Gastranaerophilales; family Gastranaerophilaceae; genus Zag111. The sequence goes on along the minus strand of JAZLBN010000006.1, from coordinate 3,821 downwards.
CCAGCTTTTTTTATAAGATTACATGCAGCTTTTGCTGTTCCTCCTGTTGCTAATAAATCATCAACAACAAGAACATTTGCACCTTCTTCGATAGCATCTGCGTGTATTTCGATTGTGTCTGAACCGTATTCTAAGTCATATGATTCTTTTATAGTTTCAGCAGGTAATTTGTTAGGTTTTCTAACAGGAATGAATCCACAATTTAATTTGTAAGCCATAGGCATTCCAAATATAAAACCTCTACTTTCGATTCCTGCTATGTAATCGATTTTTACACCTTTAAATTGATCACATAAATAATCAACCATAGCTTTCATTGTTTGTGCATCTTTTAATCCAGTTGTGATGTCTCTAAAAATAATTCCTTCTTTTGGAAAATTTTCTACAGCTCTAATTTTATTTTTTACATCTTCAATTGTTAATGTTGTCATTTTATATTTCTCCTATTTTGATAGTAATTTTTTCAATTCTTCTTTTGCTTTTTTGATTTTTTCTTTTGCTCTAATGATTGCGTGTTCATGTTGAACAAGTCCATGAGCTGTTTTACCCCAATTCATATCTTTTTTCATAAACAATATTTTTGTTCCGATGAAAAGAACCAATGGTATCCATATAACTAAAAGATAAAATGCCGTGTATATTGATTGGATTAGAGCGTCAGTTCTTGGAATGTTATCATAACGTCTTAAGCTGTACCTACAAGCCATTAAAAACCCAAATCCAATTATACAAGCCATAATCATAGATGTCATAAGTATATGAGGAGACGCATCTTTTATAAGTATTTTAAAAATTCTTATACCAATCTCAATAATGAACCACGCAGGCATTATAAACTCTGAAATATAAGCGATCATATCTAGTCTTGCGCGCATAGACATTCTTTTTGATGTAAGTATATCCCAGAATAGTTCAAGGTATCTTCTTATAGAGCCTTCAATCCAGCGTCGACGTTGTTTAAATAAAGGGAATAAGTACATTATTCCTTCTTCATACACTGCAGTGTTTGCGCAAAATCTTACGTCCCAGCCTTTTATGTGTAATCTTGTGGACATATCTAAATCATCTGTAATTGTGTAATTATTCCAACCGCCAATATCCTCTAAGGCTTCACGTTTTATAAGTTCGCCATTACCTCTCAGTTCAACCGCACCTTTAACAGAGTCTCTACCTACTTGGAAGTGGGTATCCATAGTCATTTCATTATTTTGACATTTTGTTAATAGATTTATGTCCTTATTTCTAACGATTTTTCTAGCTTGAACGGCTCCGACATCTTTTGGTTCTAGTTCATAAACTAAGTTTGTCAAAAAGTTAGAATCCATTGTTGCATCAGCATCAAATACAAGTATAGCTTCCCCTTTAGCTAATGCTAATGCATCATTTAATACTGCAGATTTACCAGGAAAAGCATCTTTTGGGCGTATGAATGCGATAACTTTGTTTGGATATTTGTTTTCTAAATCTTTTAATACTGAAGCTGTATTATCATCGCTTCGATCATCTATTGCAATAATTTCAAAGTTTGGGTAATCAAGCTGTAATACTGTTTCTACAGTATGGGCAATAACTGATTCTTCGTTATGAGCGGGAATCATAATGCTTACAAAAGGCTTGTAGGTTTCATTTTTGACAGGTGGTGCCTTTTTTTGAATTCTTTTCTTTATTTTATAAGCAATATTTGTAAAAATTGCATACAATGTCATTAATGATATTAGTATGCCAAGCCCCCATACTGTGTAGCTTTGAAATATATATACTAAAACAGTTAATCCTGTAACTATAATAAATAGTAGTATTCGCTCTTTCATATTCGCCTAATCTTTTTATCTTAATAAACTTTTCCAATTAAGTATATTTTACCAGAAAAGTAGTAAAAAAGTTAGAATTTAAATATATTGATACATTTGTTAACTGCCAAAAGAGATAGTGTTTTTGGTTTTTGTTTTGAAATTATAATTTTCAAGATTACATATCGAAAATAGGAGTAATTCTGTTTTATATAATGATTTACAAGACTCTAATATAAGCTTAATCATTTCTTCTTGCTCATAGCTTAAAACTCCGAATTCACCTTTAAGTAGTAGTTCTAATGCTCTTATTTGTGCAATTGTTGGGATTTTTAAATCGTGGCTTAAATCTGTTATGTATGTAGCTTGTTGTTTATATTTTTCAATTATCATACTTCATCCAGCCTTTCTTTTTTATATATGTTAAAAAATTTTTTATTGATTGTAAATTGTCTTGTTGGTTAATATATAACCCTCGACTGGCTGATAGCTAATCGAGGGTTATGAAATTTTATTTTTATGTTATTTGTCTTGAGGTTTTGGAGCTTCTGTTGGAGCTTTTTTCTGCCAATTTTTTTGGAAGTCTTTTCTGAAACTGTATTTATGATGCTTTTTCATTCTTCTACATGGACAATCCCCTCTATCTTTTCTTGTGAAATCTTTGTTGAAGGTGCCATGTACCATTGGAGGTGGTGGAAGTTGTCTATGCATAGCTGGGCGAGGTCCCATAGGTCCGAACGGAGCCATTGGGCATTTTGGTTTTAGAATGTTTGCACATAGTAAAATTGATAAAGTTCCACCTACAAATACTGCGCCAGATAAAAATGCGAATTCTTTTAGCTTTTGTATCGTTTTTTCTTTGCAATCACATTTTTTAGTTTCTTCTGTAATTTTTAATTCATCAGTCATAATCAGTCTCCTATCTTTTTGCTTACATTTATAAAACGATAAAGCATGTTGGAATGTTCATTTTTTATTATACAGTTTCTGTTTTGCATTCAAATTGAGGATTTTGTACCATTTTTTCTAAAATTTGTTCAAAAGTTAAAAGTCCTGCCGTTGCTCCAAATTCAGATACAACTCCTGCAGAATTTATTGATGCGGCAATTAGTGATTTTGCAATATCTTTGTTAAACTTATGCAAAGCTGCGCAGAATGTTGAAGCAAATGCATCTCCAGCTCCTAGAGTTGATGTGACAGGCCCATCAAAGCAAGGACAATAGAAATATTGTTTTCCATTATACGCATAAGCTCCAGCTCCACCATCTGTTATTACAATAACTTGATAATCTGATACTTTTAATTTATTAAACATTGTTTTTAAATCAGGATGTATTAGTTGTTCTGAAAATTTTTCATCTCTTGTATCAGGTCTTAATTGAATTCCAGTAGCAAGAGAGGCTTCTTCTTTATTCATAACAACAATTTGTGCAGATTTTAAAATTCCTTTTAGGTAGTTGAAACCTTTTTTGATTCCTGTGGAACCTGCGTTAAAACAAACGTAAGTTCCATTTTCTTTAGCAAAAGTCACAATATCATCAAGAACTTTGTTGCTATCTCCGTTTAGGGGTGCTAAATACAAAAATTTAGCATTTTTTATTGCCTCAAAGTTAATTTCAGATTTTTTCAAGTGAGCATTAGCACCTCGATGCGCTAATACTGTTCTATCGCCTTCAAAGCTAGTTAATATTATAGAAAAACCTGTTGTGTCTTTAGAATCTTGAATTACATTTGCCAAATTTACGTTTTTATCTTCGAAAAATTTAAAAATGCCTTTAGAATAGATATCATCTCCGACTTTAAATATAGCAGCTGTATTGTAACCAAGGTTAGCAAAGTTGGTTGCAGTATTAACGCCGCCACCGCCAACTTGTGTGTCAAAATCTGAAATTTCTATTTTTGAGCCATAAGGATAACTCATAAATTCAGCTTTTCTGTTTAAAGTCCTAACTGAAACTATATTTGCATCTTCGCATTCTACAAAAACATCCATTGTAGCACTTCCGATTGTAATAACTTTTGGCATAATCT
>JAZLBN010000005.1:0-9141 GCA_045613725.1 Candidatus Gastranaerophilaceae bacterium | reverse complement strand
TAATTTTTCTATCTTGATAAAGTTCATTTGGCATTGGAACTTTATCTGAAATCATGTAGGTATCTTTTGTGTCACTAAGAGAACAATCTTTATCTTTAACAAGATTATTTACCAAAACACCCTCTTTTGTTGTGATACTATTTTTACGTTGAGAGTTAGTCTGGTTTCTTTGTTGTCTTAGGTTTTCCGTATCGTTTAACGGATTAATGTGCATCTTTTTCTATTTCCTTTTCTTCTTGTCCTTTGAGTTTTTTATACATCTTATGAATAAATGTTTTTAACTCAAATGTCCTTTTTGCTTCATCTATTTTTTTATCTTCGTCATCTGTTTCTTGTGTTCCGAAAACAAAGAAGAGAGATTTTAATTTCTTTTTAGTATCTGTAATAAGTTTAGAAATTTTTTCTTCTATTGCTGCTTTTGCTTCCCCATATACTGCAGCTAATTTATCTGAAATTTCTGTAAATTTTTGGTTAATATTTTGAATAATGTTTGAGATATTTGTTGGAAGATTTTGAACAAAATTTAAAACTTTACCAACAACTTGAGTTAATATAAAGTTTATTGGTTTTGCAACAATTGCTGGCATGGTGTTATTAACAAGTGTTGCTAATTCTATTAGTCTTTGGTGTGTATTTGCAATGTTTTTTTGAAAGTTTGCGAGCGCTTGTAGGTGATTTTGTTGAGCTTGTTGTGCTTGAGCCCTGGCGTGTTTTTGTGCTCTAAGCATTGCACCAATTGCCGCACATTGATTGTAAGACATTTCTCCAACATTTCTTGGAATATCTCTTTTGGTAGTAGAATTTCCACCAGCCATTCCGTTACAAATAGGGCAGGCTCCAAGTGGTAGTCCGTGTGGACATGTTCCTACTTTTGCACTATGTGGACGTACTGCTGTTGATCCTAATGACATTAAAAAATCCTCTACTAATTCTAGAGGACACTTCAAAAGAATTTATGTGTAATATCCAATATGCACGTGGATAAAACATTTTCTTTGAGTGTTCCGACTTTTACGGCTGCGGCTACAGTTGAAGATATTCACTTCATTTCCTCTTGTTTTGATATTAGTTTAAGAGTAATATTATGTCAAATTTTCTTGGTGTTTTGAAACACATTTGTTACATGTTATATTCTTTGATAAATTCGTTTACCCATTTTATTAATTGTGGAATTTCATATGGTTTTGGTAAATACAAATCTGCGCCAGTATTTAGTACTAATTGCTTATCATGAATAATAGATGTTGCTATTACTTTAGAGTTTTTGAATTTCTCGTTTTGTTTTAATTGGTAACATAAGTTTAATCCATTTTTCTTTTCTAAATTTCCTGCATCAACTATTATTAATGCTGGAGTAGTTTCACAATTTGGAATAGCATATTCATTTATGACTTCCGTTTTATAGCCTTGAAGATTTAGTATAGTGTTAAGAAGCAAACTCAAAGCTTCATCTGTTTCAAATATCAATATCTTGTTGTTAAATTCTTTTTCGTAAACAGAATCTTGCCCAACTATTTGTGGTCTTTCCATTAAATAGTTTGAGCGAGTTTGGACATCTGCCATACGATGAATATGAATAAGTGTATTTAAAACTTGAGTAGTATCTTTATATTTTGTGAATTCATTTGAGATAACACTAATTGTGGAATGAACAAAATTAGCTCTGCGACCGGCACATTCATCCCCTTGTAGAATCATATAGCCTCTATCGAGGTCGTGTTCTGCATAAAATTTATTAGCGACTGAGTCAAAAGCAAAAATTAAAAATCTAGCAAGTTTTTCCGCTTTTAATGTATCTGTAATTACTAAAAATATATTTTCAGAAATTTCTCCAATATATTCATTTTCGTTTAATGATGCCTTGATAATTGTGCTATATGTTTGAAGCAATTTATCAGAAGCCAGTTGAGTATAAGTTTGTTTGTAGCTTTCAAAATTTTCAATACTTATATAGAGCATTGCCCATTTTTGATCTCCTGAAAGTATTCTTTTCATTGCTCTAAGCGTATAATTTTTGTTTGGTAATTGTTGTTTTGAGTCAAGGTTTGATTCGTATTCTCTACGTAAGTGAGCAGTCATCCTGACTTTAAATTCTTCAGAGTTAACTGGTTCAGATAAAAAATCATCTGCTCCACTTTCTAAAACTTTTATTCTGTCATTAAAATCTGCGGATTTAGACATTGCAACTATAATTGGACGCATATTATAAGTAAGTGCTCGAACTTGTTTGCAAAAATCCGATAGATCGTCGTCAAAGCTATCTGAAATGATTATTAAATCAGGTTCTTTATCTTGAATCAATTTGATTGATGTAATCAAATCTTTAGAGATAATAACATTGTTAGTATCTGATTCAAGTAGTTTTTTATACTTTGTTGAAAGTTCCAATCTTTTATCAATAATAAGTGTTACTGATTGCATTTTATCCTCGCTTGTTCTTCGATATTTAATATTGGAAAAGTTAGTGTAAATGTTATTTGAGCAAATTCCTTATTTTCTTCTAATGGAATAGATTCAACAGAAATATGTCCATTCATTTTTTCAACAAGATTTTTGGTTATGTATAACCCCAATCCACTACCTTGGACTTTTCGTGTTAATGGATTATCAATTCTTGCGAATTTAGTAAAAATCTTGTCATAATCACTTTTAGCAATAGAAATCCCGATATTTGAAATTTTTATTTCTGCATTGTTATTGTTTATGTCAGTTGTTATTAATGTTTTGAATATATTAGTAGAATATTTTGCACTATTCTCGATTAAATTTGTTAGAATTTGTTGAAATTTGTCCTTATCAACGTATATTTTTGGTACGTTTGGGTTGTGTCTTAGTTCAAAACTCTGATTTGGGTATTGATTTTTTATAATTGAAATAGCTTGTTCTATAGAAGCTTTGGTATCTAATTCATTGAAAACAAAATGATTATTTGTACTTTGTAACTTTGTTACTGAAAGCATATTTTCAACAAGATGTATTAATCTGTTTGATTGTTCTTCAATGATTTTGATGAATTTTTTCTTACTTTCATCGTCTAACTTATCCCAAGAAGTTAGCATAGTTTGCGAAAATCCACGAATAGAGGTTAGAGGTGTCCTTAATTCGTGGCTCACGGTTGATATAAAATCTTCATAATTCTGTTCCGTTTTATTCATAGTTTTATTATAGCAAACTTTTGAAAAAATACATAGTAATAAGCTTTTTAAGAAGTGTTTATAAATATTGCGAACCGCTTATAAATGCTTGATTTTTTTTATTGTCATGATATTATTCAACTTGTAGAGTGCTTACGCCAATAATCACTCAACAAGAAAAGGAAAAACTAATATGTCAATCAACTTAAAAAACAAACAAGAAATTGTTAAAGCATTCGGCAAGAACGAAAAAGACACAGGTTCATCAGCGGTTCAAGTAGCTATGATGACTCAAAAAATTAGCGAACTTACAGAACACTTAAAATCAAATAAAAAAGATTTCGCTACAAAAAGAGGTCTTTTGATGATGGTAGGTAAAAGAAAAAGATTACTTGCTTACATCAAATCTCAAAACCTTGACGAATACAGAGAATTGATTAAAAAATTAGGTATCAGAGGTTAATCTGAGAAACTTTTAAAGACCGACCCTTCAAGGTCGGTCTTTTTACTAACAGAGGAATTTATATGAAAACATTAAAATCTATGCGTTTACATATTGGGATTTTTGGGAAAACGAATGTTGGGAAATCTTCGTTTTTAAATAAGATAACAAATCAAGAAGTTTCAATTGTTTCGGATATTTCTGGTACAACTACTGATGTTGTTGAAAAGTCTATGGAGTTTTTACCGATAGGACCTGTTACATTTTTAGATACTGCAGGAATTGATGATGTTTCTGAGCTTGGAAAAGAACGTATAGAAAAAACTATGAAAGTTCTTAATAGAGTCGATGTTGCAATTATTATTTGTGATTATAATGGTTTTGATTTTTACGATAAGCAACTAATTCAAAGATTTAAAGAATTAAATATTCCTGCTTTAGTTGTGGTTAATAAATCTGATATTCAAAGTATTGATGAAAGTTTGTTTGTAGAAATAAGTGATATTTGTTCAAATATTTTAATAACGTCAACTAAAAATGATGTTGATATTGTTCAAAAATTCAAGGCAGCTTTGATTAAAATTTTACCTGAAGATTTTGTGAATTCGCCAAAGATTGCGGGTGATTTAGTTGGGGAAAATAGTATTGTAATTTTAGTTACTCCAATTGATAATCAAGCTCCTAAAGGTAGGTTGATACTTCCTCAAGTTCAAACAATAAGAGATTTATTGGACTCAAATTGTATAACTATCGTGGTTAAAGAATCTGAATTAAAACAAACTCTTGAAAATTTAAAAACTCCACCAAGCTTAGTTATTACTGATTCTCAGGTATTTAAAGTTGTAGATGAAATTGTTCCTGAAGAAATTCCGCTAACATCGTTTTCGATTCTTTTTGCCAGAATAAAAGGAGATTTAGATGAATTTGAAAAAGGGGCACAGGCTATTGAAAATCTTAAAGATGGCGACAAGGTTTTAATCCTTGAGAGTTGTACTCATCATGCCGCGGATGATGATATTGGAAAGGTTAAAATTCCTAGATTGTTAAAACAGAAAACAGGAAAAGAACTAGTAATTGAACATTTTTCAGGTCATGATTTTCCGGAAATTTCAGATTATAGTTTGATAATACATTGCGGAGCTTGCATGACAAATAGGAGAGAAATTTTATCTCGTATTTTAATTGCAAATACAAAAAATGTGCCAATTACTAATTATGGAATAACTATTTCATATTGTCTTGGGATATTAACCAGAGCTCTGAAGGTATTCAAGTAAAAATATTATAATTTTTTTAATTCTTCTGGTTTTAATAAGAATGTTTTTGCCTGATAAATGTTGGTCATTTTTTCTACTGGACCATATTTATCGCCTACAGCAATACATAATCCAAGTTTATCTTTTGTGTTGTAGTTGTTTATATTTTTGCCTAAGAGTTTACTTAAATCATCATTGTTAACAACTTGTATAGCTATAGATTTAACTCCCAAGCATTCGTATCTTTGTGTAAGATAGTCCATTACTTCTTTAAATTTTTGAACGCTAAAGTTTTCAAAAACTTCATCATTTACTTTTGCTAATCTTTTTAATACTATGTCTAGTTCAATTTGATTTAGAACACCTTGAAATGATGTTTTTGAAACATTTTGTTTTTGTTGTGTATTTTTAGAATAACTATAATTGGGTGTAATTGCTGAAATTTGCATATTAAATTCTCCTTTTTAAGTGTAAAATACCTAAAAATAAAAATTTGCTAGTAAATTTCAAAAAATTATTTTTCAGAAACGGCAGGTAAGTCAATTCGTTTTAGACGTTGTTCAATTCGTCTGTACCATTTCAAGTGTTGTTTAAATAAGATATCGTAATCTTCTACTTTGCCTTGTGAAATATTTAGGAATTGTTTATCACAAGTTTGTGTCAAACTAGCTTCTAAAAATTTAGTGTATTCTTTTCTATCAATATTAGTGTTGGTCAATTCAATACATTTGCCAAAATCTACCACTACTTCAGGTCTATTATCTCTAAAGAAGCAATAATCAATTGCAATAGGTATTAAATTTATTTTGCCATATTTTTTTACAGCATTCTGAGCAATATATGTAAGTCCTGTTTGAAATTCAATTGGTCTAAAATGTGGTGGTCTTATAATTCCTTGAGGGAATATAAATAGAATGTTTCTTAAATCTTCTAATAAATCAACAGAATATTTAAGGGCTTTCATTGCAGATTGTGCAGATTTTTTATTTACTGAGTAAGCTCCGCCACGTCTTAATAGTGGGAATCTGTTTAATTCTTCCACCATTAAACGAATTTCTTTGTGGCAAATTCTGTGAGCAATATTATATAAAACAATTCCATCCCACCAGTTACAGTGTGGTGCAAATATAATTGTCGGACATTTGTCATCTCTATTTTTGTAATTTTCTACGCCATTGTATCTGAAAGCATAGAAACGATTTTGGAGCATATTAAAGAAAAATAAGCTTGCAATAGTTAACCAAAATCTATTTGTTTTTGCTGGTTTAAATTTTTCTTCTTTATTTCTTAATTTTGTTGGTGGAATATCTGAATATAATTTTTCTTGAGTTGCCATAAAATCTACCCTAATAACATATTGCATTTGCGTTTAAGAAAACTACTCCTTTATAATACGATTCACAAGCTAAAAATGCAAGTTATCATGGTGTTTAGGGTTTAATATCGTAACATTTTAATATTATTGTGGCTTAGTATTATATAAAAAAAATCCCTGTATTTTACAGGGATTGATTACTACACTACGTTTCTAACCTACTTAATCTTTCACATTTCTTTATTGAGGAATTTAATTTATTATTGAAATCTAGTATTTAAAACTTGATGTATCATATGGTTGTTTCATAGCTTCAGCGATAATTTTTATAACATTATCATAGTTTTTAGCTACGTCATTGCTTATGTAGAATGTGCTGTTTAATTCTTTGTCGATTGCAGCAAAGTCTGCAGCACATTTGTCCATTACGCCAAGTTCTCTAGCTTTAACCATTAAGGCTAATTTGATTTGTTTACCATATTTTTCTTTTTGATCACTGTCAGCATCCCACATAAATGTAGTCATAAATGATTCACCGTTTTCTGCTGAGTGCATATCTTTCCAAGCTAACATTACATCAATTACGTTATCTTCGTTGATTGATTCACATACTGTGTTGAATGTTTCATCGTCAGTACAAGGTATACCGCACCAAGTATCTTCTGTTGCATTATAGAAGTGTTCTGCTAATAAGAATGCATCATCAGAGTATGTTGCTCGGTCAGCAATGCCGTCTTCGTCATTATCTTCTGCTGGTCTTTCTGAGCTAGGTCTATCAGTATCATCTGTGCCTTCAGAGCCTCCTGCGCGACTAGAACCGCTTGATTTTTCGATTTTTGGAATTTCATTGATGATTGAACGAATTGATTTTTCGATTAGTGCAACTTTTTTATTACGTTCAGCTGCGCTAAGTTCTGTATCAGATGCAAGTTCGATCAATTTTTCTTCTTGTTCTGCTAATTTGTCAAGTAATTTCTCAATTTTTTCTTTCTGATTATCAGTAATACCGTCTTTTAATAACAGTGCATTTAATCTTTGTTTTGTCATATTGATTGTATTGAAGCAGTTATTGATTGACTGGTTACATAAATTATTAGCAAGTTGTTCTGCATTACGTTCCATATTTACCATAAATGGATTGTTACTAAAACTTACATTTGGATATGGGCAACCCCAATTGTTATACATTTGAGTAGTATCACCTTGGATTGCTTGCAAACCTTGTGCGTTTAGTGTGCATCCAATTTGTCCTGATGCATATTCAGGAATTGTAAATACTTGAATGTCTCCACCAAAATTTGTCATTCCCATAGGCAAGTAAGGCCAATAAGGTACATTTGCTACTGATATGTGATCAATTGCCATAATTTTTTCCCCGTTTTCTTTATTTGTTCCCCGTACTTATATAAAAATTTTCTTAATTGAAAAATTGCGTGCAGAACTAGATAATTTTGTTTTTTATCTTTCTAATTCTAGATAAAATAGGCGTAAATATTGCGTTGTAGCTCTTGTAATATTTCTTAACAATTAGATTAAAGGATTCTTTATGTTATCATATATGTATGAAAACATTAGCAAGATTTATACAAATTAAAAGAGAAGAGATAGGTTTAACTCAAAAAGGGTTGGCGATAGCAGCAAATGTTCCATTAGAAATAATAGAAGAAGTTGAAGCAGGAAAAGAATTGTTTCTTGCTGTTACAGTAAGGCAAGCTATTGCAAAAGTTTTGAAGTGTGAGCCAGATGAGATTAAAGTTTTAGAAAAAGATATTGCAAGTTATATTGTGTCTCCGGAAATAATTGAAAGTTTAAAGCAACTTATATTAAATGGTGCAGGTGGGTTGAAGTGTCCAAAGTGTGGTGCTCCATTGGATACAAGAATTGCAAGGATGTATGATTTGGAAGATAATTTGGTACTTCATCCAAAGGCTCATTGTACTAAATGTCCGTTTCAAATTCTTTCTTAAATTAGTATTTCCTCGCCCATTTATGGGAGAGGGTTAGGGTGAGGGTTGAATTATATGAAAATTGGTATAATTGGTTTAGGTTTAATAGGTGGGTCTATTTTTAAAGACTTAACTAAACTCGGATATGATGTTATTGCTGTATCAAAATCTCAATCAGGTAAAAATATCTATTCAGATTATAGTGAATTAAAAAATTGCAATCTTGTATTTGTTTGTTCTGCAATGAATAAAACTTTGGGGATTTTGGATGAATTAGATGAGATTTTAAATTCTGAAACTTTAGTAACTGATGTATGTTCTTTGAAAGGTTTTGTATCTAAAAAGCAATATAAATATAATTTTATACCCTCACATCCAATGGCAGGAACAGAGCATAAAGGGTTTGAAAATTCATTTGAAGGTTTATTCAAAGGTGCAAAGTGGGTTATTACTCCATTAGAAAATGGTAAGGATTATTCTGTATTATTAGAAATTATTGAAAGGTTAGGTGCTAGACCTGTTATTACAACACCAGATAAACATGATGAGGCTGTAGCTTTGATTTCTCATATGCCAATGCTTGTTGCTCAAGCAATATTTAAAACCGCTAAAGAGAATGATTTAGCTCTTGAAATTGCAGCATCTGGGTTTAGGGATATGACAAGGCTTGCAATGTCTAATACTGAGATGGCTAATGATATGATTCAAATGAATTCTGAAAATATTCAGATGAGTTTGTTAAATTTATACAAAGCGATTGGCGATTTAACAAATTCTAATTATCTAGAACAGATAGAAGAAATTAAGTTAAACCGCCAATCGATGTTTTTGTAATTTAATTTATATTATTATGGGGTACCTGTTGCAGTTGGAGCTTTAGAGAATAAATTTTTCACTGCGTTCCAAGCCTTACCTGCGTACTTTTTAACACCTTGCCATGCATCGTCTACCCATTGAGTCGCTGTTTTTACGATGTTAGAATTTTTAACGGCTGTCCATTTGCCAGCAGCCCAAGTTTTTGCATTTTTCAAAGCTGGGATTACTGTAT
>JAZLBN010000004.1:0-38077 GCA_045613725.1 Candidatus Gastranaerophilaceae bacterium | reverse complement strand
ATTGGTGTAGTTGCAGCAATGACTATTCCTAACTTGATTGCAAATACAAATGGTGCGAAATATAGATCAGGATTCAAAAAAGCAATTGCAACATTAAATCAAGCTGGCTTAATGGCACAAGCTCAATATGATTTTGATTTTGCTGGTACAACATCTGTTGAGGCAAGTTCAGGTTCTTGCGCAAGTGATCATCCGGAATCAAATATGACAATGTGTGCAATTTTGAATGGTACATTAACAGGTCACACATATAGAGGTAAAGTGAAAGATATTAAAAGACAGTCTAATACAGCATCTGGGGCTTCTTCAAGTTCATATTCAATCGTAAGAAGACACTTTTTGCCTGATGTAAGTAATTGGTTCGCATATTCTTTAGCGGATGGTTCCATTGTTGCATTTGATCCTAGTGCTGCAGGATGTACCTTAAATGTTGGTCAGACTATGTTAGGCATATCGTTTAGTTGTTTGGGCTTTATTGATGTAAATGGTGTAACATTGCCAAATAAAGAAGTTCAGTGTACTGGTGGGTCGGCTACTTTGGTTGGGATAAATGATGCTTGTTATGTGGCGAATAATGCAAATGATATGACAGATGTATTTCCAATTGCATTCCACGATGGAACTGTTGAAGCAGCATCTGATGCAGCTAAGTATGTATTAACAACATCTAAGTAGTAATATATCGAAATTTAACTAAAAGAGCGCAGAAATAGTATCTTGCGCTCTTTTTAATATTGTTCTAAATAAAAAGCCGACTAAATGTCGACTTCTTTTTAAATGGTCGGGATGACACGATTTGAACGTGCTGCCCCCTCGTCCCAAGCGAGGTGCGCTACCAAGCTGCGCCACATCCCGTTGATGTTTGGTTATCAACCTTTCGGCTACATTTATTATTCTATTTCAAAAAATATTTAAAGTCAATATATTTTTTTTGAAATTTTAATATTGCATATTTTTAATAAATTGGATTTATCTTTACTAATTGTGCTATAATTCATACATTATGGTTAGATTATTTAATTTAGACAACAAAAATATCGAAAAAGTAAAAAGATTTTCATACTTTGTAATGCATTTACAAGAATTAGTTACTCATGTTGCTGAGTATAATTCTCCAGATAATCGTCCTTGCATTTATGCAATGTGGCACGAAAATCAATGTGCTTGTTATGGATTACATGACAAGAAAAATGTGAATATTCTTATAAGTAATTCACGTGATGGGCAGGTTATTTCCTATGTTATGGAAAAGTTTGGGTTTCAGGTATGTAGAGGCTCTTCTAATCGTAAAGGAGCGGTTTCTGGAACTTTAAAAATGATTTCAAAATTAAAAGATGGTGAGGCTGTTGCAATTATGGTTGATGGTCCTAGAGGTCCATTACACAAGGTTAAATCTGGAGTAGTCATGGTTGCCAGAGAAGCTAATGTTCCAATTGTTCCTGTGCATTGGTATTCTGATCAATTTAATTTTATTAGTGTACCTTCTTGGGATAAAATGACTGTGCCTGTTGGGCCATGTTGGTTATTGAATTTATACGGGGAGCCAATTTATACTGAAGGTAAATCTGATGATGAAATTAAAGATGAATTGGCTAAATCATTAGAATATCTAAGAGAAATTGCGCCAGAGAAATTTAAAGAGGCTAAAAAACTTAAATTATGGAAACAACAAAATCGTTAAGCATTTCAATTCTTCAAATGTCATCTGTTATAGGTGATACAAATGCTAACATTACAAAGGTTAATCAAATTGTAGAAAATGAATTAGATTGTAATGCTGATGTTTTGATTTTGCCTGAAGTTTGGCCCGTTGGTTGGTCCTGTGATATCTTTCAGCAATGTGCTCTTGATTTTGATAGTAATTGCGTATTCGATTATTTATCGAATTTAGCTAAAAAATATAAAATTAATATTATTGGTGGTAGTCTAATTGTCAAAAAAGATGCTAATTATTTTAATTTGTGTCCCGTTTTTAACCGCAAGGGTGAATTAGTTGCTACCTATTCTAAAAATCATTTGTATTCTTATTATGGGTGTGATGAGGGTAAATACATAACAGCTGGAGAATCTCCTGTTTTAGTTGAACTAGATGGGGTTAAATTTGGTTTAACTATTTGTTATGATATTAGATTCCCTGAAATTTATAGAGCTTATGCAAAAATGGGCGTAGATGTTTTAGTAAATTGTGCTGCCTGGGGCGCATCTAAACCTATACCTTGGGAGGTTATGACAAAATCTAGGGCTGTTGAAAACCAATGCTTTATGATTGCTCTAACACAATCTGGTAAAATAAATGAGTTTGAATCTAATTTGGGTGAATCACGTATAATTGATTACAAAGGTGAAGAACTTTCTTCAATTATGTTTGGCGAAGGAATTGTTTGCGCTAAAATAAATTTAGAGGATATGTATGATTTTAGAAAAAAATGTACTATTCTAAATGATATAAAGAGTGAATATGAGGTAAATGTGTCATGCGAAAAATTTTAAGTTTATTATTGGTTTTTGCATTTTCTGTTTCTACAGCATATGCAGAGTCAATTTCTAAAACTTTACATAAATTAGGTGTTAATAAAAGTGCAGTATCTGTTTCAATAAAAGAAGTTACCTCAGGCGATACTCTTTATAGTTTAAATGATAAAGTACCTAGATACCCTGCATCTACACTCAAACTTGTTACAACTTCAGCAGCTTTGGATTTTTTAGGTAATGATCATAAAGTTAAAACTCAATTCTATAAAAGTACAAATAATGATGTTTATTTAAAATTATCAGGAGATCCACTTCTTTCAGTTGAGGATTTGGAGAAGTTGATGGCTTCAGCAAAATCAAAAGATATTGAACCAAAAACATTCTATATTGATGATTCAATTTTTGGTACAGTTGAATGGGGTGAAGGTTGGCAGTGGGATGATATTTTGAATCCTTATATGCCAAAATTTAGTGCATATAACATAAATGGTAATGTTATATCTATTGCGATTAAACCAACTCAAAATGGTGCAGTTGCAGATATCTCGACTAAACCGTTTTATCCTGTTTCCTTTGTAAATTCAATAATTACAGATTTTTCTGCAGCAAATGATATTAACATTTCAAAATTTAATTCTGAATCAGATGTTTTTAATGAGGTTGCAAGACAAAATATGCTACTTGTTTCTGGGAAAATTTCTAAAATGATTACAAAAACAGTACCTGTTTTAAAGCCTCATATAAACTTTTCACTTAGATTAAAAGAAGCTATTCAAAGCTCTAAATTTCAATATTTTGGTGGGTTTAAAACTACAAAGCTACCGACTCAAAATGTTTATTTAATAGATGAAATAAAAAGAGATTTAAGTGATATAGCTTCAACCATTTTGAAAAAGAGTGATAATTTAGCAGCTGAGTCATTATTTAAATACGCTGGAGCGGTTTATTCAGGTCAAACCGGTAATATTCAGAATTCTATCTCGATGTTAAATGCATATTTGGCTAATTTAAATATTCCTTCAGATGATATCAAGATTGTTGATGCTAGTGGTGTATCAAAAAATAATTTGATGACTTCTGAATTTATGACAGAATTTTTGTTACACAAAGCAGCGCAAGATGATTTTGAAATATTTAAGTCCTATTTGCCAACATCTGGTGAAGGAACATTAAAAGATAGAATGCTTTATTTTAAAGATGTTTTGTATGCTAAAACTGGAACATTATCTGATAATAGTGCTATCGCTGGGTATATTACAACTCGTAGAGGTAATGTTTATGCCTTTGATATCATGATTACTGATGCAAAAACATCTTCTGCTGATAAAAAAAATATAGAAGAACAAATTTTACGTAATGTATATTTAAATTATTAAGATAAGGATTATAAATTATGTACGAACCAGAAGTAACGGTTATAACACCAACCTCAAATATAGTTGAAAACAATCAGGCTGATGATTTTACTTTGTTAATTAATCTACTAGATAAGCAAACTTATCCATATGTTGAGCATTTGATTATTGATAATGCTTCAAAAGATGGTACGGAGCTTTTGTTAAAAGAGTACAAAAATGGTGGATTTTTAACTTTTTATTCTGAGCCTGACCGTGGTAAGTTTGATGCAATGAATAAGGGTATTCTTAGAGCTAAAGGGAAATATGTATCCTTTATGAGTTGTGATGATTTTTATCATGACATAACAGCTATAAATGATATTGTTAATGTTATGGAAGCTGAAGATGCCGATTTTTGCTTCTTCCCATCATACTGTTGTCATTCAGAAGGATATGTTTTCCAGTTTGTACCAGCGATATTGAATGCATTTCAAGTTTCACCTTGTCCAAGACAAGCAATGTTCTTTAAAAAATCTGTATTAACTGAAATAGGTGCTTTTGATGAGAAATTTAAGTTATTAGCTGATTACGATTTAATTATTAGACTTTTATTAGCCGGATATAAAGGCGTATTTTTTGAAGGTAATGTTGTTACTTGCAAATTGGGGCAACAAGCTGAAAGAAAGGCTGAACAGGTTGAAGCTGAGTGTAGTCATATTTTTTACAAGAATTATAAACATTTATATCCTTTATCAAATGAGGCATTGGATAGAATGGTTAAAATTTCTGAAATTCCAAGGCCATTATTGGACAAACTTGCAAAGGTGTTTCCACCAGAAGATAAAGAGTTATTTTTTGAAAGATATAATAGCATGTATGAAATGCGTCTAGAAGCTGTTAGAAATCTTAGAGAACAAGAAAGGCGCAGAAATTAGTTGTTTGTTAAGTATTTGCAAATAATATTTTCAAGTTTATAATTAGGATAAGAATAGTATATTGAAGAAAGTTAGGGAAATATGTCAGAACAAAAAGTAGCAGTTTTGGGTTGTGGATTATGGGGACGAAATATTGTTCGTAATTTTTATAATCTTAATGCTTTGGGTATGGTTTGCGATTTAGATGAAGAAAATTTGGCTAAAGTAAAAGAACAATATCCAGATGTTAAAACCACAAAAGATTTTAATGATATTATAAACAGTAAAGAAATTACTGCAGTATGTGTTGTTACTCCAAGTCATACTCACTTTAAATTTGTAAAAGCTATGTTGGAAGCTGGGAAACACGTTTATGTAGAAAAACCAATATCTACTGTAGCTCAAGAAGCAAGAGATTTGGCAGATTTGGCTGATAGCAAAGGCTTAGTACTGATGGTTGGACACTTATTACTTTACCATCCTGCTGTTAATAGGTTAAAAATGCTTGTTGAAGAGGGTGTACTAGGTGAAATCGTTTATGCGCAAAGTGATAGACTTAATATAAACTATTTTAAAAATGATAGAAGTGTAATGTGGGATTTGGCGCCTCACGATGTTTCTATGATTAGTTATGTTTTAGGTAAGAATCCTAAACGTGTTATTTCAGCTATTGGCTGTTCTTCTGACAAAAATGATATTATGGATATTACACATATTGGTATTGAGATGGAAGGCGGTGCAATCGCTCAAATTACTGATAGCTGGATTACACCTAAAAAACACGTTCAATTGTTAGTTAGAGGTACTAAGGCTACTGCAATTTTGGATGATACAGTGGTTGAAGATAAAATTACAATTTATGACAACTTTAAATCAGGTACTATTGAAAATGTACAATTGGATTACTTAGAAATTGAACCTTTAAAACTTGAATGTCAACACTTTATTAGTTGTTGTGAAACTGGTAAAAAAGCTCGTTCTGATGGTGAAAATGGATTTGTAGTTGTTAGTATATTAGAAGAAGCAGAAAAGTTAATGTTAGGGGATAGGGTTAAAAACTTAGATTCTGTAGATTTTGCTCTATCAAGATCAAAGAAATAGAAATGAGGATTTATAATTATGAATATTAAAGATAATGCAGCGAATATTGTCTCAATTAGCAGAATATTTGTGGCTTTTATTGCAATAGGTTTATTATTTAAACATACAACTTGTTCTTATATATGGGCTGTTGTTTTAACAATTATTGCCTTTATTATGGATGGTGTTGATGGTTACGTTGCTCGTAAGTTTAATCAAGCTTCTGAATGGGGTTCTGTATTGGATATTATGGGAGATAGAATTGTAGAAGTTTCTTATTGGGTAGCTTTTGCCGTTTTAGGATATTTATCACAAAGTCCAATTGTCAATCTTCTATTCCCAATTATTTGTGTTGCAAGAGCATTTACAACAGATAGCATAAGAAGTGTAGCTTTATCAAAAGGTATGACCGCATTTGGTGATAAGTCAATGCAATCTACTGCTTGGGGTAAATTTATTTGTTCTTCAAAATTTATGCGTATAAGTTATGCTGTAGCTAAAGTTGTTGCATTTGTATTCCTAATTGTTGCAGCAACGCCTGCTCTAGATACAAAAGTTGCAGATTTAATTCATTTAATTGCAATTATTTGTGCATGGTTTGCAATTGTATTCTGTGTAGTAAGAGCTATTCCTGTTGTTGCAGAAAGCGGAAAGTTATTTAACGATGGAAAACAAGCTTAATATTGTCTTATACGAACCAGAAATACCACAAAACACAGGTAATATAGCAAGACTATGCGCTTGTTGTGGGGCAAGTTTGTATCTTGTTGGTAAATTGGGATTCTCACTTTCAAGTAAATATACCAAGCGAGCTGGTCTTGATTATTGGGATAGTGTTGATTTGCATAAGCTTGATTCTATGGAAGAGTTATACAACATGTTCCCAAATGGGACTTTCTACTACTTAACAACAAAAACTGATAAATTATATACTGATATTGAGTTCAAAGATGGAGATTTTATTGTATTTGGGCCTGAATCCAGAGGGTTACCAGATAAATATGTTAGAGACTCACATGCTAGAACTATACCAATGAAAGATGGGCAAAGAAGTTTAAATTTATCAAATTCAGTTGCAATTGTTGCATATGAGGCAATTAGACAAAATGGACTATAAGCTTCCTGAAAGATTTGCGGTATCTAATAAAGCTACATATGGTAAGGTTTTGAACATTGCAGGCTCTGATTATATGCCAGGGGCTGCATGTTTGTCTAGTTTATCCGCCTTGAAAGTTGGTTGCGGATATTGTTACCTAGCTTCAACAGAACGCGTAATTGATGCTGTTGCCGCACAAGCTCAGAATATTGTATTTCTACCATTATCAAAAGTTATTGAGTACTTACCTCAAGTTAATGTCCTTGAAATAGGTTGTGGATTATCTCAAGATGAAGTTGCAATTACATTGTTTAAAGAGACCTTATCTAATATTGATAAAGATAAACCTATTATTATCGATGCTGATGGATTAAATATTTTATCAAATAATGTTCAATTTTTCTTAGATAAAAACTTAAATAATGTAGTTTTAACACCTCATCCTAAAGAGGCGGCAAGGCTATTAGGTGTTAATGTCGATGAAATATTATCAAATCCATCAAAATATGCTGCATTGTTGACAAAAAGATTTAATGCGATAGTTGTTTTAAAAACTCATAGAACCATTATTTCTAATTTAAATGGAGATATTCATATGAATACTTCTGGTAATAATGCTATGGCAAAAGCTGGTTCAGGTGATGTTTTAACAGGTATGATTGCAGGTTTTATAGCTCAAGGTTTAGATTTGTATAGTGCTTGCGTAACTGCAGTATATTTACACGGCTTAGCTGGAGATATAGCAAGAGATAACCTTACGGAGTATTCTGTGATGGCTAATGACCTTATAAATTACATCCCTGAAGCTATAAAGCAAATAAAATAACCTAACTTTTCAGCTAGGTTATTTGTATAGTTTATTTATTTAATAAGGTTGTATGTTAGTCTTTAATTTGTTCCATAAGTTTAAACGGTTCTTGAGCAACTTTCAATGTTTCAGGTGAAAGGATACCTCTTTTTAATTCTGAAAAACTTGCATTTTTTGAATTAAATTTAGTTTTTAAGAATTCATATGCAACTTTAGGGTCACATTTTGAACCACAAGTAAATAAATCAACAGCAGCATATCCTAATTCAGGCCATGTATGAATAGCTAAATGGCTTTCTGAAATGATTACAACACCAGAAACACCATGTGGGCTGAACATATGAAAACACTTTTGTACGATAGTAGCGCCACATTCAAGAGCTGCATCCATCATATATTTTTCTACTTTGTCTAAACTGTTCAAAGTATTTGGATCACATTCAAAAAACTCAGCAAGTACGTGCTGTCCTAAGTGAATTTCGTTATTTTCATCTGAGTGAGTTTGTTGATACATGTCTAAAAGTGTATTAGTCAATTTATTTTTCTCCTTCTGTATAAATGTATATTGTTTTTAAACACTATTACATAATATACTAAAAAATATTTTTTTGTTACTTTTTTAGTAAAAAAGATATTTTAAAAATTTAATTAATGTCAAAAAGACACTTGTAGTTTGCTTTTTAGATTTTTATGATTGTTAAGTTTTATTAAACATATATAAAATATATTGGTTTTGTAATAAGATTTTAGTATGAGTAATAAAATATTAGTAATCGATGATGATATTGCGATAAACGAATTAATAAAGGTTAATTTAGAATTAGCCGGCTATAAAGTTGCGCAAGCTTTTGATGGGGTTAAAGGCTTTGCACTTGCAAAGCAAGAGGTTCCATCACTTGTTATTTTGGATGTAATGATGCCGGAAGTAGACGGGTTTACTGTTGCAAAAAGAATACGCCAAAATGACGAAATCAAGGATATTCCAATAATCATGCTTACGGCTTTATCTCAATTAAATGATAAAGTTAATGGTTTTAATATCGGTGTTGATGATTATTTGGTAAAACCTTTTGAGGTTGAAGAGTTATTAGTTAGGGTTAGAGCGTTATTGAAGCGCACAAATCAAATACCTAAATCAGCATCAACAAGAGAACTTTTAACTCTGGGAGAAATTACTTTACTTCCAGAAACTTATAATGTGAAAATTGGCGAAAAACAAGTTAAGCTTACACCAATAGAGTTTGATATTTTCAATTTATTGTTCCAAAATCATGGGAATATGGTTTCTTCTGCTAAGTTATTAAAAGATATTTGGGGGTATTCTCCTGATGATGATATTGAAACTATCAGGGTACATATTCGCCATTTAAGAAGCAAAATTGATAAGATTGCAGATGGTAAAAAATATATTGAAACAATATATGGTGGTGGGTATAAGCTTAATATTTAGAGGTTAACTTGGATAAGGTTTTAAATTTTAAAGGGAAGTGGAGAAGTTATCAGAAAAGAATTCTTGATAGTTTAGAATTTCATTTAATGGATGAAAAACTACATATTGTAGCTGCTCCAGGTGCAGGTAAAACAACTTTAGGTATTGAAGTTATTTCTAGAATTAATCGCCCAACATTAGTCTTATGCCCTACAAACACAATAAAAAATCAATGGAAAGATAGAATTTGTTCTTCTTTTTTAGATGAAAAAGATTATGGAATGGTGTCTATTGATATAAGAGAACCTAAATTTCTTACGATTACAACATATCAAGCATTACTTGCCGCATTTAGTGGCACTGTTGATGAAGCTGACATTTCTGATAGCGAGTTTGAATGTGAAGATGAAGCTAAAGAATCAGATTCTATTTTAAATTCAAAGCGTTTTAACAAGGTAAAAGCAAAACAGTTTATTGAACTACTTAAATCGGCTAAGATTTCTCTTTTATGTTTTGATGAAGCTCATCATCTTAGAAAAGAGTGGTGGAAAGCCTTGAACTACTTAATTGAAGAATTACAACCGAAACAAACAGTTTCACTTACTGCTACACCTCCATATGATGTCGATTATTCAGAATGGGATAGGTATGAAGCACTCTGTGGACCTATCGATGAGTCTATATCAATTCCTGAGCTAGTAAAAAATGGTGATTTGTGTCCGCATCAGGATTATATCTACCTTTCAAATCTTAGAGATGATGAAAGAGAATTAATTCGTAAATCTTATTCAAATATTAACCAATTACTAGATAAACTTCTATGTGATAATGAATTGATTGAATATTTGAATAAAATGGAGTTCTTAAATCCAACTGATTTTGATGTTGAAAAAATTTTTGAAAATGTACAATTATATGTTTCAATTGTATCTTTATTAAATAAAGTAGGTAAGAAAATTCCAAAGTCATTTTTGAAGCTATTTGGAGCTAAACAGGTTGAATTACCAAAATTTGATTTTATTCAAGCTAAAAATTTTTTAAATGGATTTTTGGTTACTAATAAAGAGATATTTGTTGGTTTAGAAGAAAAAATTACAGATTATTATAACTTAGCAAAGCACTTAGGTCTGATTTATAACAAAAGAATTGTACTTAATGAAAGTGTTAAAATTCAGCGACAGATTGCAAATTCACTTGGTAAATTAGATTCAATTTCTGAGATTCTTGATATTGAATACAGAACTTTAAATAAAGATTTGCGAATGGTTATTCTTGCGGATTACATAAAGGCTTCAGATACTAAAAATTCTAGTTTGGGAGTCGTTCCTATATGGAGAACATTAAAAGAAAAATACAAATCAGAATTAAATCTTGGTGTGTTGTGTGGCTCTTTAATGTATTTACCAAAATCAATTGAGTCAAACTTTAAAGCATTATTAGCTCAAAATAACATACCAATTGATAATATAACACTGAGTGATTGTCTCGAGGATGTAGACTTTTTCAAAGTTGTTCCAAAAGGGAGTGCAAAAAATCGTATTGTTGCTTTAGTTACTGAAATGTTTGGTGAAGGTTACATCCAAGTTTTAGTTGGAACTCAGGCATTACTTGGAGAAGGTTGGGATGCCCCTTGCATAAATTCGTTAATTCTATCAAGTACAGTAAGTTCATATATGTTGTCAAATCAAATGAGGGGACGTGCAATTCGTAAGGATAAAAACAACCCAAATAAAATTTCAAATATTTGGCACTTAGCTTCTATCAGAATTCCTAAATCAAATAATATTCTTGATACTAAGTTGTTTAAAAAAGCGCTTTCTGATTGTGATTTTGATATTATGTCTGCAGATTTTTATGATTTACAGCAACTTGCTAAGCGATTTGAAGGTTTTGAAGCTCCTTCACATTTTGATAAACATGAAATTACAAGTGGTATTGCAAGGGGATTTTCAATGAAGACATTTATTACTAATGTTTCTAGTTTTGGGGATTTTGCACTTAAACTCCAAAATGATAGAGTAAAATCTCTTGCCAGCGACAGAGCGACTGTTGCGCAATGGTGGAATAATTCTTTAAATCTTGGTTATGGCAATTCTGCTATGAGCTTAAAAATAGGTGTCGATGCTCCTAAATTTACTGTTAAGACCTTGACTTATACAAATTATTTTGCAGTCTTTTTTACTATTTTATCTATTGCCATACCTATTTTAAGTTATTCATTTTATGTATTTTCGGATATTAAAGTATTTTATTTCTTGCTATGTATACTAAGCATAATTCTGTTATTTTTATTTTGTAAGTTTTTAAAAACAGGTACTATAGTAGGAGTAATGAAACAAATAGCTATTGTTCATTTAGAAATGTTAGCATATCTCGGGCATATTAAAACTTCATTGAAATTGGTTGGGATTCAAGTTTCAAAAACTGAAAGCGGAGTGTTTGTTTTTTGTAAAAATTTATCAACAGAAGAAAACAATCTACTTATAAAATGCTTGCAAGAGTTCTTAAACCCTATCGATAATCCTAGATACGTACTTGTTAAAACAAATATGTTTTTAAAATTCATACCTCAGGTAGATTATTTCTCAATTCCTGCGTTGATATCTCAAAATAAAAATGATGTACAAATATTTAAACAACTTTGGAAAAGGTATATTGGCAATGTAGAAATATTTTATACTAGAAATCTTGAAGGTAGAAAAAGGTTACTGAAAGCTAGAAAAGACGCATATTCTGCAAATATGCGAAGCAAAACGAATAAAATTTCAAAATGGCAATAACAAAAAAAGAGTCCTTGTTTTCAAGAACTCTTTTTTGTTTATTATTTAATATTAAACTATGCTTCAGTAGCTTCTTCTGCTGGAGCTTCAGCAGAAGAAGCTGCAGCCTCTGCTGCTGCTCTTGCAGCTTCTTCTTCAGCTTGTTTTTTAGCTAAAGCTTTTTTAGAAAGTTTAACTGTTTCTTTTTTTGTATAGTTTAGTGTACCATCTTCGTTACAATTTTTGATTAGGTAAGCAACTGTATCAGTTGGTTGAGCACCTTTAGCAATCCAATCTTTAGCTGCAACTAAGTCTAATTTCATAACTTTAGTTTTTGGATTGTAGTGACCTAACTCTTGAATTGGTCTACCTTCTCTTTTTGTTGTTGAATTGATAACAATAATTCTGTATGTAGGAGCTTTTTTTGCACCTAATCTTTTTAATCTGATTTTTAACATTTTATTTTTTCCTTCTATTTTGATTAAACTAATCGGTAATTCAACCGCCGCTTGCTGATTTACCTTAATCAAGATGAAGAGGAATCACTTGATTATACTCTTATGTAAGCACAAATATATTTTCTGCGCAAGTATTTATGAAAAATTAGAAATATTCCTGATTTTAAAATATATAGACCATTTATATGAGTTGCTTTTCTTGATTTTTGCGGTAAAATTCAAACATATACATGTAGAATTTATAGAGGATTTTAAAAGATGGAAACAACATTAACAAACGTAAAAGACAATTTAGTAAGTATTAGTATGACAATTCCTGCTTCAGAAGCAACTTCAGCTTATAACACAGCTGTTGCAAGAATTTCTCAATATTTAAACATTGACGGTTTTAGAAAAGGTAAAGCTCCTAGAGCTGTTGTAGAAAGACATGTTGGTATTGATAGAATTCACCAAGAAGCTTTAGAATTATTACTTCCAAAATATTTAGGTCAAGCTATTTATGACAATAAACTTGATGTTATAACTCAACCTGCAATCACTAATTACAAATTTGATTTAGGTAAAGACGTAGATGTTACTTTTGAAGTTGAAACTAGACCAGAAGTAACTTTAGGTGAATATAAAGGTTTAAATGTAAAAGTAGAAGTTCCTGCTTTAGAAGATGATGCTTTTGATAAAGCTTTAGAAGGATTTTTAAAACAACATTCAAGCCTTGAATTAGTATTAGATAGAGCATCTAATGAAACTGATACAGTTGTATTTGACTTTGATGGAGTTTGCAATGGTGAAGCTATTAAAGGTGGATCAGCTAAAAACTATGCTTTAGATTTAGCTAATTCTAACTTTATTCCAGGATTTGCTGAACAGTTAGTTGGTCATAATATTAACGAAGAATTTGATATTCAAGTAACTTTCCCAGAAGAGTATCACGATGAAACATTAAAAGGTCAACCTGCAACATTCTCAATTAAATTAAAAGAAATTAAACAAAGAGTTATGCCAGAATTGAATGATGAATTTGTTAAAAAATCAAGTAAGTTCTCAACAGTTGACGAATTAAAAGCTGATATTCAAGCTTATATTGATAACCAAAGAGAAAATGTTAAAAAATTAAACGCTGAAAATTCAGTATTTAAAACTATTATCGATGCGGCATCAGTTGAAATTCCTCAAGGAATGATTAACAGAGAAGTTGCTTCATTAAGATCTGAATATCAACAAAGACTTGCTTACCAAGGTATTAAATGGGAAGACTTTATCCAAGCTCAAGGTGAAGTTTTTGAAACTTCATTATCTGAAGAAGCTACTTTAAGAATTAAAAATTCATTAGTAATCGATAAAATTTCTAAAGAAGCTGAATTAAAAGTAGATCAAGCTGATTTCCAAACTAAACTTTCACAAATGTCTGGTGCTTACGGCGTAGCTCCTCAAGAATTATTAAAACAGTTTGGTCAAAATCCTGACTTTATATCTTCACTTTCTCAACAAATTATGAATGATAAAGTTAAAGAATACTTAATCTCTAACAACAACATCGAATATGTTGAAGTTAAGGCTGAAGAAAAAGTTGAAGCGTAATAAAACGTAGTTATAATTATAGATAAGAAAGGGAATTAATCATGAGTTTTGTACCTGTAGTAGTAGAACAATCAAGCAGAGGCGAAAGATCATTCGATATTTTTTCAAGACTATTGAGAGAAAGAATTATCTTTTTAGGTACTGCTATTGATGATATGGTGGCTAACCTTGTTGTAGCTCAACTATTATTATTAGACAGTGAAAATCCTGAAAAGGATATTATGTTGTACATTAACAGCCCTGGTGGTAGTGTTACTGCAGGTTTGGCAATCTATGATACAATGCAACACATTAGAGCTGATGTATCTACAATTTGTTTAGGTCAAGCAGCTTCTATGGGTGCATTCCTTCTATCTTCAGGTACAAAAGGGAAAAGAATGGCTCTTCCTCACTCAAGAGTGCTTATTCACCAACCTCTAGGTGGTGCCCAAGGTCAAGCAACTGATATTGAAATTCAAGCTCAAGAAATTTTAAGATTAAAACGAGCATTAAATGAAACTTTAGCTGCTAACACTGGGCAATCACTAAAGAAAATCGAAAAAGATACAGACCGTGATTATATCATGACTCCTCAAGAAGCTTTGGAATATGGTATGATTGACAAAGTTATCTCTAGAGATATTATAAAATAGTTAATACGTCATTCTAAGTGGTATTAGTTGAGATTCTTCGCTATCGCTTAGAATGACTTTTTAAAGTCGAAGAATCTCATAATCTGGAATATTATAAAATGCCAAAAACAGATGATAAATTAAAATGTTCTTTTTGTGGTAAAACACAAGATCAGGTTAAAAAGTTAATTGCTGGACCAGAAGTCTATATCTGTGATGAGTGTGTTGAACTTTGTAATGAGATCCTTGATGAAGAATTCTTTGATTCAAAAGACAAGGAAGCTTCAAGTAATGGGGATAACCTTGAAAAAGGTGAAAAACCAATACCAAAACCACATGAAATTAAAGAATATTTGGATCAATATATTGTAGGGCAGGATGATGCTAAAAAAGTTTTATCTGTTGCCGTTTACAACCATTATAAACGTCTAAAACACAACAAAGAGAATGAACAAGATGCTGTAGAAATTCAAAAATCTAATATATTATTAGTTGGCCCTACAGGTTCTGGTAAAACATTATTAGCTCAAACATTAGCAAAAATGCTTGATGTACCATTTGCTGTTGCTGATGCAACGACATTAACCGAAGCGGGCTATGTTGGTGATGACGTTGAAAATATTCTTCTTCGCTTGTATCAAAATGCAGAATTTGATTCTGCAAAAGCTGAACGTGGAATTATTTATATTGACGAAATCGATAAAATTTCTAGAAAATCTGAAAACACTTCTATTACAAGAGATGTTTCGGGTGAAGGTGTACAACAAGCTTTATTGAAAATGATTGAAGGTACTGTTGCTCACGTTCCGCCTCAAGGTGGTCGTAAACATCCTCATCAAGAATTTATCGAAATCGATACAAGTAACATCTTGTTTATCGTTGGTGGAGCGTTCGTTGGTTTGGAAAAAATCGTTGACGCTCGTGCTGGCGAAGGTAATTCAGTTGGTTTTGGTGCTAAAGCTCCAATGTCTCAAGCCGAAAAAGAAGCTCAAGCTGTTAGATTACTGAAAAAGCTTCAACCTGAAGACTTGCTAAAGTTCGGTTTGATTCCTGAATTTATCGGTCGTGTTCCGGTTTATGCAGTTCTTGATCAGTTGAATGAAAAAACATTAAAAATGATTTTAACAGAACCTAAAAATGCTGTTCTAAAACAATACCAAGCATTATTAAAAATGGATGGTGTTGAATTAGAATTTGATCCTGATGCGGTTGAATTGATTGCGAAAGAAGCTATCAAACGTAAAACTGGTGCTCGTGCATTACGTTCTATCGTTGAAGAAATTATGTTAGACGTTATGTATGATGTTCCTGCAAAAGAAAATGTTGATAAGTTTGTTGTAACTTCAGAAATGGTTAAAAATCGTAAGAATGCTGAAGTTGTAAAACTTCCCACAAAAGATGCATCAAGCGAAATTTCAGCTTAATATACAGTTATAAAATAGCAAAATTTCACTACCTAATGTTTTATTACATTAGGTAGTTTTTATGATTAGTAATTTACATCAAATCAACAATATAGCAGCATCAATCGTTTCGTTTAAAGGTGATAATCCTAAGTCTAATGTGTCGGTACAATTATCTCCTGCTGATAAATTCTTGCGAGATATAGAAATTGTTACTAAAAGACAAGAAAAAGGAACTATTTTTAGCAAACTTTTTGGCTCTCCAACTGCAGTTTTGACCTCTTGTGGTGGAGTTTTAGCTTATGAGATTTTTTCTCTTGCTAAGTTAAAGAAATTGAAAAAGTTAGGTAATAAAGCCGCAATCAATCAATTTAAAACTAGTTTCAAAAAGTCATTCCCGTTAGTTTGTTTGGCTGGTGTTGCCTTGTTAGTTGGATTACAAGCTTTATTTAATATGAATTCTGATAAAAAATATCAAGCTTTAAAAGACGATTTTGAGAAAATAAATAAAAATACAGATGCAAAATTATCAGAAACACTTATAAATTCAAGCTATATTGGAGCTTTGTGTGCAACTAAGGATTGCAATGTTATATTTAATAAGAATTTGATGGTTGATCCTATTTATTCCAAAAAGTTGAAGAAACTTATTCGTCATGAATTAGTTCACGCAAGGCAATATGAAACAATCGCTCGTTCTGAAGATGGTATTAAAAAGTTGAATTATGCTGTAGCAAAATCAACTGCAAAAACTTTATCTAATCCTTTAGCAAAGGCTGAAATTCAAGCTATATATGATGATATTAATTCTGATAAGACAGGTAAATATGATGGTGTTAAATTTAAAAATATTGCTGGCGAATTTGTTTTAAAAGATTATATTAAGGCTATGCATATTCTTTTGACTGATGAAAAAGCAACCTATAATGACATACCGATTATTATTGATGCAAAATATTATGAAAATGTTAGAAATCAAAAAGGTACTCTATCAAAAGATGAAGCAGTTATGGCTGAAAAATATTACAAAGCTCAAATGGAATATCCTGATGTTAATCTCTTTACTACATATAATCCTTTTTCAAAATATTATGATAATTTACTAGAAAAGGAAGCTTATAAAGAAAGTCCAACATTTATTACTCGTGTTAGAAATTTGTTTGTTAAAGAGTAGCTTATTAAAATTGCAAATGGCTGGTTTTTATGCGAAAATAATTAAAAAGGGAGAACGTGTATGGGAGAGTCAAAGACTTTAATTTTAATTGATGGTCACGCATTAGCTTTTCGCCAGTATTATGCGCTTGAGCGCACTAATATGAAAACTAAGGAAGGAACACCAACTTGGGCTGTTTATGGATTTTTTAAAGCTATCTTTGATTTACTGAAAAATGAGAATTTAAAACCGGATGCAATTGGTGTTGCATTTGATGTATCTCATCAGACCTTTAGAACAGATCAATACACAGAATATAAAGCAAATAGAGAAGCTATGCCAGATCCTATGAGAATACAGATGGAGTTAATATATCAAGGGTTAAGAGCTTTCAATATTCCTATTTATGTAAAACAAGGCTTTGAAGCTGATGATGTAATAGGTACAATTTCAAGAAAAGCTTGTGAGCTAGGTCATAAAGTTTATATTTTGACTGGCGATCAAGATTCTTTTCAATTAATTCGTCAAAATGGGTGTATTAAAGTAATAATTCCTTCTAAAGGAGACTTATTAGAATATGGTTGGGAAGAAGTTTACCAAAAATTAGGAGTTTATCCTGACCAAGTTATTGATTACAAAGCTTTGAGAGGTGATACATCAGATAATATCCCTGGAATTAAAGGAATTGGAGAAAAGACTGCAGTTAAACTATTAGATGAATTTAAAACTGTTGATAATGTACTAGCAAATATTGATAAAGTTAGTGGTAAGTCTGTTCAAGAAAAACTTTTTAACGGTATAGAAGATGCTAGATTAAGTAAATTTCTTGCAACAATAGTACAAGATGTAGATATCGAGTTTAATTTTGAAAATACGGCAATAGAATTACCGAATATTTCGGATGTAACGGAATTTTTACGTAATATGCAATTTTATAGTTTTTTAAAAAATATTGAAATGATATTACGCTTATTTAATAAAGAAAATGCTCAAAATCTCCCTAAAATTACTTTACCAGAATCAAAAGATAATTTTCAGCAACAGATGTCTTTACCAATATCACAAATAGAGGCATCTAACGGTCAATTAGGGCTATTTGCACAGGCTGTTCAGTCAGAAGTAAATAAAATTGATTTAAAATACACTACAAAGCTTGTCACATCGCTTAGCGATTTTAATAGTATGCTTGAATGCTTAACCAAACAAAATGTGATTTTATTTAAGTTTTTTGCAAATTATAATAATGCTATTAACTTTAATTTATATGGCATCGTGTTAGGCTATAACGAAAGTATTTCATATCAGGATAAAAATTTGGTTATTAATAATGATGATTCTACAACTCATGCATTTTATATACCTTTAAACCATAATCTCTCTGGGCAACTTAGCGAAGATGTTGTTATGGCAGAGTTAAAGCCACTTTTTGAAAATTTAAACATTAAAAAATTATCGCACGATATAAAAACTGAATCGTGTATTCTTAAAAATTACAATATAAGTATTCAAGGTGTTGAATTTGATACAATGCTTGCTTCTTATATTAAAAATTCAAATGCGAATTCTGATTTCGATATTCAATGCATGGAACAAATTGATCATATTTTACCAACGATTGTCTCTGATGATAAGAAAAACTCATTTGCGGATAATAGTATTGACGAAATTAGAGAATATTCTGCTGATGTGCTTGCAAGCATGTTTAAACTAACTAATTTCTGGTTAAATTGTTTGGATCAAAACGAGCTTAAAATAATGAGAGATATAGAAATACCTCTATCAAATGTACTTGCTGATATGGAATCTGTTGGTGTTGCTATTGACGAGGAATACTTAAAAAGCTTGACTAATGAGTTTGATAAGAAATTACGCGATTTAGAGCAAAAAATTTATAATCTAGCAGGGGAAGAATTTAACATAAACTCACCAAAACAAGTTGCATATATTTTATTTGATAAACTACAAATTAAATCTTCCAAAAAGGGAAAATCAAAAAACTCAACTAGTGCAGAAGTTCTTGCTCAATTAGCAGAAGAATATGAGATTGCAAAATTAATTTTAGAT
This sequence comes from Candidatus Gastranaerophilaceae bacterium, assembly GCA_045613725.1. Lineage (GTDB taxonomy): Bacteria > Cyanobacteriota > Vampirovibrionia > Gastranaerophilales > Gastranaerophilaceae > Zag111. The sequence goes on along the minus strand of JAZLBN010000004.1, from coordinate 18,915 downwards.
TATCGAAAATATGCAAAACTAAAATCAACATATACAGATGCTTTACCAGCATTAATTGATAAGAAAGATAACCGAATTCATACATCATACAATCAGGTAGTTACAACAACAGGTAGATTATCTTCTTCTAATCCAAATTTACAAAATATACCAATTAGGTCAGATGAAGGAAATAAAATAAGAAGAGCCTTTGTTCCTTTTGATAGGGAAAATTATTTAATATTATCGGCAGATTATTCTCAAATAGAATTACGTCTTTTAGCGCACGTTTCAGAAGATGTAAATTTGATTAATGCGTTTAATTCTGGTATAGATGTTCATACTCTAACAGCATCAAAGGTTTTTGATGTACCTATATCAGAAGTAACAAAAGAGATGAGATACAAAGCAAAAGCCGTTAATTTTGGAATTGTATATGGTCAAAGTAAGTACGGCTTAGCAAAAGCGCTAGGAATTAGTGCAAATGAAGCCGAAATGTTTATTTCAAAGTATTTTGAAACTTACCCAAGAATTAAAGAATATATGTTTAATATGGTTACTACAGTAGAATCAAAAGGATACGTTGAAACAATATTTGGGCGAAAAAGATATTTAGAAACAGAGATTAATAGTCCAAATGCTATGATTAGAGAATTTGCTAAAAGAGCTGCAATTAATCATCCTATGCAGGGTTCTGCTTCTGATTTAATAAAATTAGCTATGATTGATTTTGCAAAATCGCTTAGAGAAAATAATATTGAATCACGTTTAATTATGCAGGTTCATGATGAACTTGTTGTTGAAGTAAAACGAGATGAACTTGACACTGTTAAAAAGTTATTACTTAACTCAATGGAACTAAACCAACCATTGTCAGTACCATTGTTAATTGATATAAATGTAGGTGAATCGTGGAAAGAATCTTAAAAATAGTCTTAATTTTATCAATTTTATTATTTCCGCTTAATCTAAAAGCAATAGCTGAACAAATGAGCTTAAGCACTCTTATTACAGCTCAAAATGTACAATATGAAAATTGTTATAGAGTATTTAATACTGACCACGTGACATTATTCTATCAAACAATTGCCGCAATTAATGCTAATAGATTTTCAGTAGATGAAATACAATCTAAATCTGGTTATATATTATTTACAGCTGTTAATAAGCAGTTCTTAGCTATGGTTTCAAATGTAAATACAAACCAAGCGATGCTTAGAATCACTCCTGCAGATAATAATTACTATTTTCAACCTGGAATCGTTTTAAATATATTTAAATATATTGAAATCAATGAATCCAAAAAGATTGAATCAATCAATCTTAATTAAGAACTTCAAATGCTGTATTTACAATGTCATTAATATTATATGTGCTTTCAATATCTTCCGTTGTAAACCAAACCAAATACTCAATATTACCAGCTGGACCTTTAATTGATGAATATGTTAATCCTTTTATCGAATAACCTAGTTGTTGAGCATAATTTATAACATTTTCAATAACTTCAATATGAGTATTTTTATCTCGTACAACTCCGCCTTTTTCAACCTTATCTTTTCCTGCTTCAAATTGAGGTTTTATTAGGCAAATCATTTCATGAAAATCAGGAGCCAAAAGTTTTTTAAGATTATCCAGAACTTTAGTTAGCGAAATAAAAGATAAATCACTTACTAATAGGTCAGCAAAAGGTTCACTATCTGAGTAAATATCAGTAACATCACAGATTTTTAAATTTGTTTTTTCAATTGTTTTTACTCGTGAATCAGAACGAATCTTCCAATCTAATTGTCCATATCCAACATCAACTGCATATACAAACTTTGCACCGTTTTGTAGTAAACAATCAGTAAAACCACCCGTTGATGCTCCTGCATCAAAACAAATTCTATCTTTAACCACTGGATTGAATGAATCTAAGGCTTTTTTTAGTTTAAATCCGCCACGAGAAACATAAGGCATACATTTTACTTGAATATCATATTCCTTATTTAAATTTATTTGATATCCAGCTTTGGTAATGTATTCATCATTAATTTTAACATTTCCCGCTAAAATTGCAGATGCTGCTTTACTTTTTGTTTCAAAATAACCTAAATCTGTAAGATATTTATCTAATCTTTCCTTATTTTGCATTAAAATTAAATATCCTTTCTGCATTGTTTGTTGTTGTGTTTATCAGATCATTAAGAGGAATATTTCTTAGTTTTGCAATTTCTGCGGCAACATATTTAACATATGCTGGTTGATTTTCTTTACCTCTAAATGGAACTGGAGCTAAATAAGGGTCATCCGTCTCTAACAAAAGATATTCAATTGGAATTTCTGTAGCAACTACTTTTGCATTTATAGCATTTTTAAAGGTTACAACGCCTCCTAAGGCGATATAAATACCTTCTTTAATACATTCCCTTGCGAATTCAATACTGCCAGAAAAACAGTGCATAATGGCCTTAGAATTCTTGTTATGTGTTTTTAATATATCAAGAGTATCTTTGTGAGCATCTCTTGAATGAATATTTATAGGTAGATTCATTTGATTAGCAAAATCAATCTGCTTAATAAACACTTCTTTTTGTAGTTCCTTAAATGATTTATCCCAATAATAATCTAAACCAATTTCACCAATTCCGATAATTTTATCATTATTTTTAATAATATTTTCCATATCAGATAGTGTATTATCAGTAAAGTTTTTAACCTCATCCGGATAAACACCAACATAACCATATGTATTTTGATATTTTTGAATAAATTTATCAACAATAAATATATCTTCAGGCGAGCTTGAAGGCACAATAGTTATAATATTTTCATTCAATGCAGTTAGCATTGCTTCGTCAATATTAGTTTCACGAAGCATAAATGCGTGAGAATGTGTATTTATTATAACTGACTTGTCCATATAATTATTTACTCATTGCTGTAACACATTCATCTAAAAATGAAGTCATTACGGTTTTAAACCTATTACATTCTTGCTCGTTGTTTGCCTCAAATCGCAAAGTAAACACAGGTTCGGTATTACTTTGTCTAATCATAGCAAAACCGCCCTCAAAAACGATTCTCATACCGTCTAATGTAATAATTTCTTTTATTTCAGAACCAAACATTTCAGGATTATTTTGAACTTCTGTTTCCATTGCCTCTAATACACTTTTCTTTAAGTGATTTGGGCAAGGAAATCTAACTTCGTCACTTGTAAAGACTTGATTAAATGGTTCAAGTAAATCCTCTAACTTAAAGCTAGAGTTAATAGATTTATTTTTACTTACAATTTCAATCATACGGCAACCTGCATAAACAGCATCATCAAAACCATAGTATCTATCTTTAAAGAAGGTATGACCACTCATCTCTCCTCCTAAAATGGCATTTGTTTCCTTCATTTTATCCTTGATATAACCATGACCAGTTTTACACATTATTGCATTACCACCAGCTTTGTTTATTGTGTCATAAAGAACCTGAGAACATTTGACCTCAGAAACAACAATTGGGTGAGTATCAATAATATCCATAGCATAAATTAAGAGTAATTTATCACCAGTTAGCGGGTTTCCAGAAGAGTCAACAACCCCAATTCTATCGCTATCACCATCAAATGCAATACCTAAATCTGCATTATTCTCCACAACAGTTTTAGATAGAGTTTCTAATGTTGATAATAAGCTTGGATTTGGATGATGGTTAGGAAATCTACCATCAGGCTCTGAAAATAATTCAACAACTTCACAACCTAACTCTTTATATAATTGTGGCCCAACAATACCACCTGTTGCATTAGCACTATCAACAACAACTTTAATCCCTTTACCACATTCTCCGAATTTCAATTTCATCTCTTCAATATATTCAGAAATTATCTCAGTTTTAAAGTTATAATCTAACAATTGTGACGGAATTGGTTTCCAATTTAAATAAGTTAATTCTTTTACTTCACTTATTTGAGCTTCATTAAGAGTTTGACGGTTATATGTCATTTTCATTCCGTTATATTCACTTGGGTTATGACTTGCAGTTATAATCATTGCCCCATCTAAATTATGAGCAATTTCTGAATAGTAGCCTATTGGTGTTGGAGCTAAGCCTAAATCTTCAATATACTCTACACCTGAATCCTTTAATCCGTTAATTAAAGCATCTTTTAAAGATGGAGAATGTAATCTTGCATCCATACATACGCTTAATCTTAGTTCTGAAGGTTGTTTATTATTTTTAGAAATAATCCAAGCAACATAGCCAAAAGCTATATTATAAAATAATTCTTCAGTTATATCTCCGCCATAAATTCCTCTAATGTCATTTTTACCAAATGCATGGTCATATCTTTGCATAATTCACATCTCCTAATCTTTAGAATATAATTTAATCATACCATGAAAAAGAACATCATAAAATTATTTAATAACGAATCTACTACCGCTTGGTTATTTATTTTACCAGCATTATTAGGAACTGTAATTTTTATATTGATTCCTGTAATATGTTCTTTTGCATTAAGTTTTACAGAATGGGACTTATTAAACCCTATTAAATTTGTAGGAATAAATAACTATAAATGCTTATTTCAAAGCGAAATCTTCTATAAAATTTTAACAAACACTTTTGTATTTGCGATTTCAACATCAATATTTGGTGTTATTATCCCATTAATACTAGCAAATATATTAAATAATCGAATAAGAGGTCGTGAATTTTTTAAAACAGCATATTTCTTACCATTTATTACTCCAATGATAGTAATAGGCATAATTTGGTCATGGATATTTGACCCGAATATAGGTTTGTTAAATAAAATTATCAACTTAAATATAAACTGGTTATATGACTCTAATTTTGCGATGTCTGCACTTATATTTGTGTCTGTTTGGAAACTTATTGGTTATAATATGATAATTTTCCTTTCCTCATTTTCATCAATACCAAACAGTGTTTTTGAAGCCGCAAAAATAGATGGTGCAAGTAATATAGATACATTTGTCCAAGTTACTATACCACTTTTGTCTCCAACAATATTTTTTGTAGTGATTATTACAACAATATCATCATTTCAAGTTTTTGACTTAATTTATCTTATGACGCAGGGAGGTCCACTTGATAGCACTAATGTCCTTGTATATTCAATTTACAAGTACGCATTTGAATATTTTGAAGTAGGCACAGCAAGTGCTCTTGCTTATATCCTATTTGCCATTATTCTTGTTTTAACACTTATACAGTGGAGTTTGAGAAAGAAAATTGTATATAATGAAAACAACTAGCTTAACAAAACTTTATCAAAAACAAATATTATTAAAGTTTTAAATACAAAATGCCGTATACACTCATGTGAATAGAAAATACGGGGTGTGTATAACATGTACGATGATTTAGTAAGAAAACAAATTATTTTAGAGCTTAAAAATTTAATCAAAAAAGCTGAAGAGATTGAAGAAGATAAAGATACATACTGTGAATTTATGAAAGGTATGATTTTAAGTACATATAGCAATAATTAGTAATTTAGGTAATGTTATTTTACAGATTTAAGCTTAAATTATGGCTATGAATATAGTTATAATTGGTGGTGTAGCCGCAGGATCTAAAGCTGCTGCAAAAGTAAAGCGTTTATTACCCGATGCAACCGTAAGCATTTATACTGATGATACACATGTTTCTTATTCTTCGTGTGGATTACCATATTTTATTGAAGGTAATTTTACAGATTACAGAATGCTTTTAGTACGTTCAGTAGAAGAGTTTAAAGAGTCTGGTATTGATGTGTATCTTGAATCAAAAGTTGAAAAAATTTTAACAAAACAAAACCAGATACTTGTATCTAGTCATGAAAATGCGTATTTGGTTAAGTATGATAAACTAATTATTGCGACAGGTGCGAGTCCAAAGATTCCCAATATACACAATATAAATAATTTTGACAATATTTTTACTTTAAGAAAAATAGAAGATGGGATAAATATTAGAGAAAAAATGTTAAAGTCTAAAAAGGCTATAATAATTGGCTGTGGATATATTGGACTGGAGTTACTAGAAGCATTTGTAAAAAATGGTCTTGAAGTTGATGTAATAGAACGCAGTAATCAATTGATTTCATCATTTGACACTGATATGTCTAATTTGATAAGAAATAGGTTAGAATCAATTTCTAATGGGCGTTTTAAATTTCACACAGGTGAAATTGTCAATGAAATACTAGGCGAAAATCGTATTGCAAGTTCTGTAAAAACACTATCAGGAAAGATTCTTGAAACTGATTTTATAATAATTTCAGTTGGGATCATTTCTAATTCAGGTATAGCAAAGGATGCAGGGATAGAAATCGGATCTTCTGGAGCAATTAAGGTAAATAAGCTAATGCAAACATCAATTCCAAATATTTATGCTTGTGGAGATTGTTGTGAAGAAGAACATATAATTAGCGGTAAATCCGTATGGGTACCCTTAGGATCGACTGCTAGTAAAGAGGGTAGATGCGCTGCATTAAATGCTGCGGGTATATATAGCCCATTTGAAGGAGTTTTAGGTTCATCTGTATCAAGATGTTTGAACACAACAATGTCAATGACTGGATTAACAGAAAAACAAGCAATAGAGTCAGGTTTTTCCCCAGTATCAGCAGTCGTATCTAAAACAGATAAAGTTTCTTATATGCCAAATGTTGGAGACATAACTCTAAAAGTATTAGCAGATAAAAATTCAGGCTTATTACTTGGAGGTCAAGCAATTGGCTCATTAGGCGCAGACAAACGGATTAATAGTTTAGCAACAGCTCTACTTGGACATATGACAGTACAGGAGTTTAAGCACAATGACTTAACATACTCTCCACCATATTCAACAACTATTGACCCACTACTAGATTGTATGAATATTTTATGTAAGAAAATTTCTAAACATTGTTAAGGTTTTTATAAATATACCTAGCAACAGATTCCCCCATAGAGAAACAACTTCCCTGAACCCTTAAGGCACCTTGAGCTAAAAAATCAGCTGATAATCCTCTACCAACGACAAATAAGTTATCATAATCAGCAGACATTAAACTTTCAATTGGTAACTGATATTCCTGTGTAAATTCAAGTTTTGAGGAATTCTTATCCTTTGAATGAACATCAACTGGATAATTTGAAATAACAGCAGGATTATCAAACGTCTTCCCTTGTCTTAAATCATCAATAGAATATACATACTTACCCTTGATTCTATTAGAGACTCTAATTCCAATTGAGTCAGCTATATTAGAAATGTAAGCCCTCTCAAAGCCAGGAATATATTTTTTGCAAAATAACGATAACCTTAAAATGCCCTCTCTAGCCTTAACTAAAGCTTTTGATAAATCAGTAACACATTCATAATCATAATTTTCAACTATTCTAGGACAGTTAAAAGCAATAGAGTCCGGCGCTCCAGCCACACTAAATATCTGAAAATAGTTTCTATCAGAGTCTTTCAGCTCTCCATTAGCTACAGCTTTTTCGAACAATGGAGCTAAAGCCCAGTGTTTATCTGTATCCCAAGTGTAAGCCGTTGAAATATAGCTAGACTCACCAATTACTTCTACAGTTGTAACATTACGATCATTATCAATATTCAATAACCATTCTGCCAATTTTTCTGAATCAACACCACTCATAATAAATCTAAGACTAGCTGGTTGAAATTCATTTTTATTATCTAAAAATTCACAATTAATTAATTTTGAAAATTCACAATTTCCTGTCGCATCAATTACGTATTTCGCTTCGATACATTCCGATAATATATCTTGAGAATTAGCATATATTTTATTGGTATGTATCTTGTAGTTATATGTTGATAATATTTTGGAGTTCAGTTCTAATTGATGTATAAGTTTATTATTTGAAATTACATTTTGAACTTCTGTACAAAACCTGATATCAACATTTGCTTTTTTTAGCATATTGTCTAATACAATCTTAACAAGCTCTGGATTAAACCAACCAGAATTACCATCATAGGTAACCTGCCCTTCAATGCTCTTAAGCTCGGAAACTAATGTTTCATAAAATTCTGTATTAATTTGATTATCACCCGATTTCATCACAGGAACAACTAAACCAGAAGTTATAGTTCCACCCAAATGAATATTCTTTTCAACAAGCAAGGTCTTTAACCCTAACTTACCTGCAATATAAGCAGCGGCGCAACCTGCAGTGCCACCACCAATAATCACTACGTCATATTGTTGCATTTATCCCCCTTGTTATAATTTTTCTTGTATTGAGAAGTTGATAATCTATTACTCTCTTTAACTTCTAATTTTCGAGCCTCGCTAATAGCCTCATTAAGGCCGTTTAAATCTTCATCCCTATAAAATATACCTGCAGAAGTTTTTAATAGACCTAAATCGAAATCTGAAAGGGGATATTCTATAAGTGATATATCTTTAACTGCAATTGTGCCAGTGAATTTATCTTCTCTTTCATTATATAGATTGCCAATATAAAAACCTGCTTCTACCATAGCGGCTCTAACCGCCGCCGAAGATGAATAAGTTAGTAACATTCCATCATCTACTAATTTATTATTTAGTTCCTTAAAAAATTCATACGACCAAAGACACGGACACTTTGATGGCGTAAAAGCGTCAAGAAAAATTAAATTATATGTATTTGTATCATTTTTGATTGCTACACGAGCATCAGAAATTTTTACATCAAAATTGATATTATCTAGATTATAGTATTTTAACCGTTTTTTATAACTGTATGATACATACTGATAATATATATTATGTAAAAAGCCCATTAAAGCACCTGAAATATTATAATTGGTATCAGAATACCTATTTAAGATTTCATCCCGGTAAATGCCCCTTATAATTGGCTCAAAAAAATCAGCATACTTTTTATCAAATATAGCTTGAGTTACAGCCCTATTAGTATAAAAATCATTGAATTTTTGGGCAATTTTTTCAAATATTAAAAAATTTATCAAATTATCAATTTTCTGAGTTTTAATTTTATTTTCTTTTTTTAAATACTTTCCAATATTCTTCTTGTTTAAATCAAAATTTTTATTTTTGAAATTATTTTTTCCTGTTTTTATAAATGGAGATATTAATACTAAATTTTTATCATTATCTATAGCTGTTATATTAATTTTGCTTAAAATATTATCTGTATATATCTCTTCGTTATAACTGCCATTTTTTCGACTTGCCTTTTTATCGGTATATATCGGAGCGTAGTTGTTAATATTTTTGAAATGATTTTTTATATTTTTTTTATAAAAATTTTTAAAAATAAAATTTAAAAAACTTTTTGAATTATATCCAACGCCATAACAAATATCCAATATATTAATTGAATCTTTATTAAGCAGAGTTTCAAAATTTATTGGATATACAAACTTCTCATAGGCCTCAGTTAAAGCACCTGTTGAGCTATGATATATATCATCGAACTCAGGATTGTACAGACCGACCGATCCATCATTCGTAAAATATGGTTGAAAGTCCTTCATAGTCTTAGTATACACCCTTTTTAAGTGAGGGCAAGAACTTAATAATTAAGAATATTTGTTATATTTACACTTGTTTTTGTTATAATAGATATGAAAGGTAGACTGAAAGATGAAAGTAAGTGTAAAGGTACCCGCTACCAGCGCAAATATAGGCCCCGGCTTTGATTGTATGGGCATTGCATTGCCTATTTATAACACAGTTACAATTGAAGAAACTGTGCTTCCTGGTACAGGTGTTGAAATTAATATAATACCAGAATGTGATTCAATTGATCCAACATCATTAGAGCACATTCCTTTAGATGAAAATAGTATTGTTTATAAAGCGGTTGAGCTATTGTACAATTCAATTGGGCAAACACCAAGCGAATTAAAAATTACAATACACTCAAACATTCCAGTTACAAGGGGTTTAGGTAGTAGTTCATCTGTTATTGTTGGTGCTTTATTAGCTGCAAATGAATTACTAGGTAGACCTGCAGATGAAGCGGCTCTACTTTCAATTGCTTGCGAGATTGAAGGACATCCGGACAATATTACACCTGCAATCATCGGTGGACTTATTATTGCAGCACAAGAGGATGACGGTAGTGTTACTTACAGAAAAATCGAATGGCCAGAAGAATGGGCTATAACCGTTTGTATACCAGATTTTGAACTAGCAACTGAAATCGCACGTTCTGTACTTCCAAAAGAAGTTCCAATGAAAGATGCAATTTTTAACGCTCAAAGACTTGCTATGTTTTTACAAGCAGTAAATACAAAAGACTCAGAACTAATGAAAACCGCATTAAAAGACAGGCTTCATCAACCTTACAGAATGAAACTTATTCCAGGGTTAGATAAAATCATGGATAAATTAAGACATTTCGAAAATGTTCTTGGTTGTGTAATAAGTGGAGCAGGCTCTACTATACTTGTTATTTCTCTAAAAAATGATTTAGAAAAAATTAGAAATGTTGTTAAAGAAACATGGGAAGATCAAAATATCAAATGCGATATTAGAACACTCCCTGTTGAAACTCAAGGTGCTACAATTCTTACAAATGAAGATTAGCCTTAGTAATTAGATAACAAAGTAATATAAAATAGTTAAATACCTTCCATAATAATATAAATAATTTGGAGGGTATTTTTATGAATATAAGTGTATTAGAATCCTGTGTTGGGTGTGGTGCCTGTGCAATCATAAATCCAGACGTTTTTGAAATTCATGGTAACAAAGCTATTGTTAACAGCGATAAAATTGAAGCAACGGAAGATTTATGTATTGATGCAGCTATTACCTGCCCCGTAAATGCAATTATGATTTTTGAATATTAAGATATGTAAAGCATTTAAAACCTAATTATTTCAAGAAAAATTAACTTAGCAAAATTTCTAAAGGCAATTTTTTAAGATAAAAAACCTTTATATAAGAGTAGGTTAAATTAGTGTTATATATTCTTGAAAGGTAGGTTAGTAATGATTATTGCAGGTACTACAGCGCATGCTGTTCAAACATTATTAGATAGTAAAAAAGGTAGTTTAACAAATCGTGTTGATTGTGCAAAAGAACACGCTAAAAACGATATAAAAACAGGAGTACAAATTGCTTTACCAGTAGCAGCATTTACAGCAGTTGGCGTTGCTAAACCTAGTATTCTAAAAACAATTGCAACAAAAACAGGTACACTAGCTAGTAAAATATCAGGTAAACTTGGCGGATGGCTTACAAAAATTGCTCCAAAAGCAAGTAAAGCATTAAATCAAGGTGCGTTATTCTTAAGTAAAAACGCATATAAAGCAGGTGCAGTAGGTTTAATTGCTACAGGAGCTTTATATGTACTAAATAAAGCATTAAATCATGCCGAACAAAAAGGTAAAATCGATCAAAAATACGAAGACGCAGCGGCAATTGAATGCCATACAAAAAACATTGTATTACAAGCATAATAATCCCTATATACATCGAGAGAAAAGAGGTATAGATTATCTAAATCTATACCTCTTTTAATTCATATGAAAATGATATTTTATAAACATTATCATCAGAATCAATAATTGCCCAACGAACAATTTCACCAAACTTTTCACTCAATAGAGGTTCTAAATCTGTCAAACTGTACTTCTTCGAAAAATTAATAATATCTGACTCTATACGCTTCACAATTAAATCCAAGTACCTATTCAACTGTTACAGATTTTGCCAAATTTCTAGGCTGATCAACATCTTTACCTAAAAATTCTGCAATATAATACGCAATTAGTTGCAATGGAATAATTGCAATTATCGGAGACAATAGTTCTGACACTTCTGGAACTCGTATTATAGATTCAAATAAATCACTTAATTTAGCATCTGTAGAATTTGTTAAAGCTACCATTCTTGCATTACGAGCTTTTGCTTCTTCACTATTTGAAAGAATTTTTTCGTATACAGAACCCTTCATCAATATAGATAAAACTGGCATTGTTTCATCAAGCATCGCAATAGGTCCGTGCTTTAGTTCACCTGCAGGATAGCCTGTAGCATTAATATAACTAATTTCTTTCAATTTTAAAGCACCTTCTAATGCTGTTGGATAATTCAAACCTCTTGCAATATATATAAAATCTCTTGTACTTGAATATTTTCTTGCACAAGCTTGAATATCTTCTTTATGAGCTAAAATTTGTTCAATTTTTTGTGGCAATATTAACATTTCAGCTTTTAAATTTGTCAAATCAGAATCTGACATTGACCCTTTAATTTCTGCCATATATAAAGCGAGAAGATAGAAAGATGTTAGCTGAGCAATATATGACTTTGTTGCTGCTACAGATACTTCAATACCCGCATTTACAGGAACCAAACTATCAGCTTCTCTAGCCATAGCACTATCAGGTCTGTTAGTAATAATTAGAATATGAGAACCACGTGCTTTAGATTGTTTAATCGCAGTTAATGTATCAGCAGTCTCACCTGATTGAGAAACCCCAATTACTAAAGTATTTTCATCAGTAACAGTCTTTCTATAAATATATTCACTTGAAGCTTCAACATCTACAGGAATTTCGCAGAAGTTTTCAATAATATATTTACCAATCATTGCAGCATGCAAAGATGTTCCGCAAGCAATTATTTGAATTCTATTAAGCTTTTTAAGCGTCTCAGAGGTTAATTTTACTTCATTTAGAACAATTGGTGAATTTGAAGTATGTAATTTACCTACAAGTAGATTTCTTATTACATCAGGCTGCTCGTGAATTTCTTTTAGCATAAAATGTTTATAACCCATTTTACTTAATGCAACTGGTTCCCAAGGTAAAACTTCGACTTTTGGCTCAACATCATCACTATTTTCATCCTCAATATGAAGCAAGTTTGGCGTCAAAGTAGCTACTTGATTATCAAGTAAATAAATTGCTCGTTTGGTATGTTTGATAATAGCAGGAACATCTGATGCCACATAAAATTCACCTTCACCTACACCAATCAAAAGAGGAGCATTTCTTTTTGTAACGACAAGTTTATTAGGTTCATCATTATGCATAATACAAAGTGCATATGCTCCTTGTATTTTCTTTGTAGCTAGTTGTACTGATTTAGTTAAATCTTTAACTTGCGCATAAATTGAAGCAACTAAATGAGATACCGTTTCCGTGTCTGTTTGAGATTTAAAAGTACAACCTTTTGCTTCTAATTCTGCTCTTAACTCTTTATAGTTTTCAATAATACCATTGTGAACGACAACTAGATTTCCACAATTACAAGTGTGCGGATGAGCATTAATTACTGTTGGAGCGCCATGAGTTGCCCATCTAATGTGGCCTATACCCAATGTAGAATTTGTTTTCTCTGATGAATAAGAACTTAGAACGTCCCTTAAATTCGCTAATTTACCTTCAGCTTTATAAACATCTATTGAATTTGTTGTTTTAATAGCGATTCCTGAAGAGTCATACCCTCTATACTCAAGTTGTTCTAATCCATCTAATAATATATCAACTACAGGCTTATTGCCTACATAACCTACAATACCGCACATAATGAATCTTCCCCCTATGTGTACCTACAATATCAATATTATCATTAAAATAAGAAGTTTTACAGACCTTTATATAAATTTTACATTAATCTAAGATTCTTATACCCGCCCCCATCGTTGCCGGTATAGAATTCATAAAACCATACCCACGATTTGATGAAAACCCTTGACTAAAACTTGGAGCAAAAGTACCATTAAGACCACTAATACCACTTCCAAACGGCATATCCATTATAGATGGTGTAAATCCAGTTGGCTGGCCAATTACTCTATTTATTACTCTCTGTGCAGGTCTTCTCGATTCATATTCGCTTAGATAATTTTTATGATAATAATCCTTATAATTCGCTAAGATATGATTTATTCGACGTGTAGGATTCCAATTAGTATAGCACCTGTTGAAGACTTTTCGTTCAATTCTATTTAACCTCGCATTTAAACTATTACTACTATATGACTTTTTAAATAAGTATTTTTCAACTCTATCCAGATCATAATCATACATATTTGTATTATGTTTATTGTAGTAATAATTAGAGACTGGCTGTTTTTTCACAATTGTCACAGCCTCCACATATGAAGCAAACATAATTACAGTAAAAAGTACAAATCCTACAATTAATAAATTTTTCATAAACACCTCATCTCTTTTGAATAATGATAATAATTGATTAGAAGTAATTCATTCTACTATTGTCTAATCTTTACAATTAGCCATAATTAAATTTAAATGATAATATATGCGTATGTTTAACATTAAATTAAATTTAAAAAAGAAAAAGCAAGTTATTGCATATCTACATACACACTGGGATAGAGAGTGGTATAGGGAATACGAAGTTTTTAGACTTCGCTTATTAAGAGTTTTTGATCACGTCTTAGACATGCTTGAGAATAACAGGATACCATCATTTTATTTTGATGGTCAGGTATTGGCTTTACTTGATTATTTAGAGTTGCGCCCTGAAAAAGAACCTTTAGTCAGAAAACTTATCGAACTTAAGAAACTTTATATTGGGCCATTTTACTGCTTAGTAGATGAATTCTTAACTGATGGTATTTGCTTTAGAAAAAATCTTGAAATAGGAATTAAAACAGCAAAAGAATTTGGTTGTACTGACTTTATCGGGTATTTAGCTGATACTTTTGGACATAGTCAAAATGTTCCAGAAATTTTTAAAGAATTTAATATTGATAAAGCTATCGTATGGAGAGGTTGCGGGGATTTACCGGCGAATTTCATATTTAACGGTGTTAATACTGTTAATTTAATTCGTGGATACTTTATGGATATTTTTTCGTCAGATAAATCTATTGAGGAAAAAGCTGAATTTTTAAAAGTAAATCTTGATAAGATTGCAGATAAGTCTGAAAACACACTACTTTTACCTATTGGTGCAGATCATTTAGATGTACCTGATAACATCTCTACTCAAATAGATAAAATTAATGAACTTTTAGAAGATTATGAAATTAAATTAGGTTCTCCATTTGATTATTTTGAAAAAATTAAATTCAAAAATATTTTTGAAGGTGAGTTAAGAGACAATTCTAAAACATTCATTCTACCAGGAACGTACTCATCGAGAACTCGTTTAAAACAATTAAATACAGAATGTTCATACAAACTTGATATTGCAGATAAACTACAATTTAATTTTGATAACAAGTACGAAAGCGTAATAGAATATGCATATAAATTACTACTTCAAAATCAGACTCACGATAGTATTTGTGGATGTTCAACCGACTTAGTACATGAAGAAAATATTATAAGATACAAAAAAGTTTTACAAATTGCTAATACAATTATTGATGAAATATCAGCCACACAGCCTGAAAATTTATCAATGACATTTAAATATCTTGATAAATATAAAATACTTCAAGCTGAAAGAACTACTATTGATAAAAACTCTCAAGTTATATCAAAAAGAAAAGGGTTTACTAAGAAATTACTGTGTGACACAAACAAAATACCGGTAACTGAAGATTACACTACCATTTACACAGTTTTAAAAGAATTCAACGCTGATGGCTCTGAATCTGATTTAGTTATAGATAACACAAATCTGTTTAATTCTAATATTAGAATTGCAATTGAAGACGGAAAACTTAATGTCTACAATAAAGCTGTTCGATATGATAATTTTATTGAATTTATCAGATGTAAAGATATTGGGGATAGTTATAATTTTGCACCTGATAAAAATGATGAGTATGAGGTTGCGGAAATCAAATCCGCAAAAGTAATTACAAACGGTAAATTAAGATGTACACTTAGAGTTACTACATCGTTCTTTAATGTTGATATTTCTCTTGATAAAAAATCAAAATTACTTAGATTCAAAATCAAATGGATAAATTTATTATCAAATAGACTATGGCAAGTCAGATTTAACTTTAACGAACAAGTTAGCGATGTTTATTCTGAAGACATGAATCTACTTATAAATCGTAAATTTAATCCAGATTATAATATAAGAGAAAATTTACCGACAGAAAAAGGAAAAGAAGCACGTTCAAATACTGCACCAATGCAGAGATTTGTATGGACAAAGAGTGTTGGTATTATCACTAAAGGTTTAACTGAATATGAAGTTTCTTCAACATCAATGTTAGTTACATTACTTAGAAGTACTGGAGTAATTTCAAACCCTAAAAATGTTGCTAGAACGACACCAGCAGGACCACCTATTGAAACTCCTGGGCTACAACAAATTGGAGAAAACTCTGCAGAGTTTGCCATTGGATTTTTTGATCTTGAAAACTGGGCTAGTCACGTGGAAGAAATTTATCCTCAGACAATTATATTTTAACAAAAAAGACACTTATCAAAGTGTCTTTTTTATTCTATAATTTTACCTTCAAATAAATCTATAACCATATTGACATTATCTGAATGATACCCTGAATTTTGTTTTTTAGGGAAAGAACCTTCGTCCATAGAAATGGTTGATTCCATCTCTTCCTTTATCTCAATAACTTCAACAAGTTCTTCTTTTTTAATAGATTTTGGTTGTTCCTTAACAGGTTGAGTATTAGTTGCAGGGGCAGGTAACTCATCATCAGAACTATTTGAAGACTGTTCTTTTCTTAGATTATCATCACCCGACTCTGGCGCTCTAACTATAATCTTTTTAACACCGTTTGGGTATAACTTATTTGCAGCTTCAGTAATCGAAGAGTATTTTGAACCTTCTGGGCCAAACTGCTTTAACCAACTTGGATTTTTTATTGTTAATATAATTTGTTCCTCTGAAATCACTACAGGCAATGCTTGTTGTTTTAAAATTGCTCGAGAAGGGAAACTTGAAATACTCTCTAAAAACTTCGCCCATAAACCTTTTAGTGCATTCTCGGGCGCAGGTTTTGACATTGGTATAGCTTGATGTAAAACCTCCTCTTCAGAAGCTCTCTGAACTAATACTTCAGACACTTCAGGTTTTTGTTGTTGAACCGGCTTAACTTCAGGTTTAACTGTTTTCATAACCTCAACTTTTTTAACCGGAGCAGGAGGTGTATTATACGGAGATGTATTTACAACTTTAACTGTTTCTCCTGATTCAAGCATTGCTAATCTTTTTTGTAAATCCGCTATTTTTGTATTTTCAGCCAAGTTTGCTAAGTCTAAAATTGCAACATCTAACCATAATTTTGGATTTGATGTTAATTTTAATTCTTTAACATAAGAAGCACATTTATCAATCAATGAAACTAATTGATGAATCTCAATATCTACTAACTTATCTTTTAAAATCGATGATTGTTCTAAATTTATTTGTACGACAGCATTATTCACGTCGCCTACAGATTTTATAATTAAAGCGTTACGTAAAAACTCCAACAAATTAGATAAGATTTGCGAAGGTTCATTTCCTTGATTATAAATATCGTTTAGAACATTCAATGCTGCATTATGATTTGAAGATTTTACACATTCAAACAAAGAAACTAATGAGTCAAATGACAAACGACCCAATAAACTATTAATATCATCAACAGATATAGCCTTATCTGAAGAGTTTAATACACTTAATTGATCTAAAAGAGCAATACTATCTCGCATTCCACCTGCAGAGTTCTGAGCAATATAAGAAAGCGCATCATCTGTAATGTTTATTGATTCTAAATCAGATATATATCTTAGGTGTTTGGCAATATCATCTGTAGTAATTCGTTTAAAATCAAATCTTTGACAACGGCTCTTAATAGTATCAAGAACTTTATGAACCTCTGTAGTTGCAAGTATAAAAATAACATTCTTTGGCGGTTCTTCTAGAGTTTTTAATAAAGCGTTAAAAGCCTGATTAGTAAGCATATGAACTTCGTCTATAATATAAATTTTATAACGACTTTGTACTGGAGCCAATGCAACTTTTTGAATAATATCATCCGCATCGCTAACAGAACGATTACTTGCAGCGTCAATCTCTATAACATCAATAGGAATAGAATTAGTAATATTTCTACAATTTTCACAATCACTACAAGGAGAGATTGTAGGTCCGCTCTCACAATTTAAAGATTTAGCAAAAATTCTTGCTGTTGAAGTTTTACCAGTACCTCTAGGGCCTGTAAACAAATAAGCATGCGAAATTCTATCCATTTGAATAGCATTAGCTAATGCTTTTTTAATATGTTCTTGACCAACAATCTGCTCAATTGCTTGTGGTCTATATTTTCTATATAAAGGTATATAATTCTTATCCATGATAAAATCATTATATCAGATAATGAATAAATATGGTAAAATATGAACTTAATTAAACCTAAAAAATTAAACAAAGGTGATACAATAGCATTTATTGCACCTTCTGGACCTGTTGATGCAGAGAAAATCAAAGCTGCAAAAAAGTATTTTGAACAAAATGGATTTAATGTTGTTCTTGGTAAATACTTATTTGAAGAAAATGACTATCTTGCTGGAGAAGATAAAAATAGATTATTTGACTTACATTCAGTTTTTGCTGACAAGAATATAAATGCAATTATCTGTGCAAGAGGAGGGTATGGAGCTCTCAGGTTAATACAGGACATAGATTATAAACTAATTAGTAAAAATCCTAAAATATTTTGCGGGTACTCTGATATTACTATTTTGAATGCTATGTTTATGAAAAATGCAAACTTAATAACCTTTTCAGCTCCAATGGCTCAATCTGATTTTGCTGAACAAATCTGCGATTTTACAATAGAGAATTTTTATAATGCATTAACCAGCAACACAATAACCATAAAGCCAACAACAGCTAAAATTTATTACAATGGCGATTCTGAAGGAATCTTAATTGGAGGAAATTTAGCAACTTTAGCCTCACTATGCGGTCAAGATTTTTTACCAGATGAAAAATTTATTTTCTTTGCAGAAGACTTGAATGAACAAGCTTACAAAATTGATAAATATTTTACTCAACTATTAAACATACCTAAATTT
>JAZLBN010000003.1:0-13273 GCA_045613725.1 Candidatus Gastranaerophilaceae bacterium | reverse complement strand
TAGATATCCTCAGTATATCTATATTATTTATTTGTTTTTATAATATTTCAACCCTTTTAATAGAATTTTATTTATGGAATGTAACGGAATTAGTTGTATTGCAAAGGTTATGAGGTAGTTAATAAAACTTAATAACTTGTTTATCGGGGTGAATTTATCGGGTAAATCTGGGGCGGTTTAATATGTTGATAGGGTGAAAAAATTTTTTGGGTGATTTTGAGAGTTTTTTTGGGGGTGAATTTGGTAGTGGGAATTTGGTAGTGGGAGTTTGGTAGGGGCTTTATGCCCTCGCAACTGTTATTATTCTGCCAACATAGCAATGCCAAATTACTAAAATTATTTTATTAGCATAATTGCGACTCATTACCTTTCTTTTCCACCCTCACCCCTACCCTCTCCAGTAAAACGGGAGAGGGAGTTAATTATCACAGCCATTCTGATGCTACGAAGTATATTTTCGTTATTGCCGAACTACTGAATTTATTTATTGGCATAATTGTGGCTCATTACCTTTCTTTCCACCCTCACCCAGGCCCTCTCCCGTAAAACGGGAGAGGGAGTTATTTTTCACAGCCATATTTATTTATCCATTAAAACATATTGAGCAAAGTGAAGAATATTTTTTCAAATCGTATTTGAGCACAATCGCCTGCACGCTCGCTAACTAATCAGCTACTTTCTATTAATAAATAAGCTTGAAAACACATTATCCTTGTGATATTCTGAACTTGCTATTACAAAAGAAAGAAGGCGAAATTATGTCAGAAGTTAGAGTAAGAATTGCACCGTCTCCAAGCGGTAATTTACACGTTGGAACTGCAAGAACTGCATTATTTAATTATTTATTTGCTAAAAAAAATAACGGGAAATTTGTTTTAAGAATTGAAGATACTGATGCCGAAAGAACATCTCAAGAATATGTAGATAATATTTTCGATTCACTTAAAGCTCTTGGACTAAACTGGGATGAAGGTCCAGATGTTGGTGGTGAATACGGCCCTTACACTCAGTCTGAAAGATTTGATATCTACCCTAAATATATTCAAGAATTATTAGATAAAGGTTTCGCTTACGAGTGTTTCTGCACTCCAGAAGAACTTGAAGCTGAAAAAGAAGAAGCTACAGCTAACAAAAAAGCTTACGTTTATTCTAAAAAATGCGAAAACCTTACAGAAGAAGAAAAAGCTCAACTAAGAGCTGAAGGCAGAAAGCCAGCTATTAGATTCAATATCGCAAAAGCTCAAGCTGCTTTCCACGATTCTTCTATCTTAGAATTCGAAGACCTTGTTAAAGGTAAGCTACATATGGATACAAACCTAATCGGTGATTTCGTTATCCTTAAATCTAACGGCGCTCCAACATACAACTATGCAGTTGTTATCGACGATGCGTTGATGAAAATTACTCACGTTATCCGTGGTGAAGATCATATTTCAAATACATATAAACAAATCCTTATCTTTGAAGCTTTAGGCTTTGACGTTCCTAGATTTGGTCATTTAGGTATGATTTTAGCTCCTGATAGAAGTAAATTATCTAAACGTCACGGCGCTACAGCGGTTTCTGATTTTGTTCAACAAGGTTACCTAACAGAAGCTTTAGTGAACTTTGTTGCTCTATTAGGTTGGGCTCCATCTGATGGAGAAGAAGTTAAACCAGTTGACGCTATCGCTGCAGATTTTAGAATTGGTGAAATTTCTTCATCTAACTCTATTTTTGAATACGATAAATTAAGATGGATGAATAGCCATTATATTAAACAATTACCTATTGAAACTCTAAAAGAAATGCTAAAACCATACTTATCTCAGTACGATTTAACTGAACTTTCAGATGCTCAATACACAAAAATGGTTGAAATCACAAGAGAACCTTTAACATTATTATCAGATATCACAGATGCTGTTCCTTACTTCTTCGGTAACGATGTAGCCATTGAACCAGAAGTTCAAACAGAAGTTCTAGATACTGAAGATTCTCAAAAAGTTTTAAAAGATTTTGTCGCAAAAGCTCAAGCTTGGGAATGGACAGATGAAAATCTTCACCATAAACTTGAAGAATTCCGTGGAATCTGGAAAGAACAAGGTATAAAACCTAAAGCTACAATGTGGGCTATTCGTGGAGCAATTTCTGGCAGAACTAGAGGCGCTGATATGATTGGATTATTAGAAGTTCTAGGAAAAGAAAAAACTATCTACAGAGCTCAAAAAGCAATAAAATAAAGACACAAAAACCTCTCAACTAAGAGAGGTTTTTTATTGCTTAAAACTTGAATTGTAAACATATGTAAATATATTCTTCAAAACCTTAAAGTTTTTATCAACATGTTCCGATATAAAAAATATACGGTTACGAAAACAAAGAAAGAGGTCACATATGGAATTTAAATTTGAAGAAGCAACATTATTTGAACTAAGAGAAAATGAATTGAGAGAAGTAAATTCTTACATGGTTTTATCGAAAACAAAATCTGTAAAAGATTCTGAGATTATTCAAATCGTCGATGAAGCCGGTATTGAAGTTAACTGTACAGTTGATAAATTTGTTGAAATATTCGATCAGGAGGGCTTGTCAGGATTTATTATTTAAAAATTTAATAGCTTTGAGTATGAAAAAGGCGAGGTAAACCTCGCCTTTTTATTTGTTTTGAAATTGAAATTTAACCTTCGATTGTATACTTTTTAATTAAATCTTCAGGTTTTAAGTAGCTTTTTGCATCCCCACAAACAAGTTTTCTAAACTTTCTACCAAATTCATCTAACTCTAAAATCGCATTAAATGAGGCTTGCGCCGGAGTTTTTGCTCCTAGATTTTGAACAGATTTTGTACCTAATCTGAAGCTTGAGTAAACTTGATTTGTTGGCGTAGTACCATGAATAATCAATACATCACCTTTATTTGCATTATTTAAACGATTCAATACAGTATCTAACTTTTGCAATTGAGATGTTTCTACAGCATAATCTACAACCTCACGAAAAGCTTTATTATTAACAAATTTCATACCAAATGTAGGTTTTGAATATAAACTATTAGAAATTTCCATACATATACCTCCTTATTTTTTGTATAAAACTTATAAAAAAAATTTTTGCTACTATTTTTAAATAAATTTATGCTAATATAAAGCTATGACAAATTTTAATCATTATACAGTTATGAAATATGAAGCTGTCGACGCACTAGAATGCAAAGATGGCTTGATTTATGTTGATTGTACCCTTGGAGGTGGCGGACATAGCGAACTTATATTGCAAAGAATTTCTCCTAATGGGAAATTAATCTCGTTTGATATAGACCAAGATGCAATTAATGCAGCTTCTGAAAGACTAAAAGATTATAAAAATCTAACTATAGTAAAAAATTCATATACTAACATAAAACAAGTTTTAAAAGAGCTTGGAATAGAAAAAATTACAGGCGGTATACTCTTTGATCTTGGCGCATCTTATCATCAATTAACAAAACAAGAAAGAGGTTTTTCTTTTTCAAAAGAAGCTCCACTTGATATGAGATTTAATATGGATTCAGATTTTTCTGCATATGACGTAGTAAACACATACAATGAAAATGATTTAGTAAGAATTTTTTCAGAATATGGAGAGGAAAGGTTTTCTAAAAGAATTGCAAAAGCTATTATTGAAACAAGAAAAAACAAACCTATACAAACAACAACAGAATTAGCTGATATTATTGTTAAATCTACACCAAAAATAAAATCGTCTATACACCCTGCTACTAGGGTATTTCAAGCCATCAGAATTGAAGTGAATTCTGAGTTACAAAATGTTAAAAACACATTGATTGATGTATTGGATTTATTAGACTTTGATGCTATAATTAGTGTAATAAGTTTCCATTCTCTCGAAGACAGAGTTGTTAAACAGGTGTTTAAATATCACTCAACAAAATGTCATTGTGATAAAACCCAAATGATTTGCAACTGTCCTCCACCAAAGTTGGAATTAGTAAATAAAAAACCAATTATGGCAACAGACAAAGAGTTGAATGAAAACCCACCTTCGAGAAGCGCAAAATTGAGAGTTGCTAGATACATAAGAAGGTAACACTTGAGTAGTAGAGTTTATTTGATAGGTAGTTTAGGGAATGAATTTAAATTCATCAAGAGTAAGAATAGAAGAGAGCGAACTACTATACAGACAAAGTAGTTATACAACTTCTCCAATAAAAGAGGATAACTCAGTTATTGAAGGTGTGTTCTACCAAGAAAAACCTATGACAGTTAGAGAAATGGTTACTCGTAGAATAAACAAATCTCTTTGTTTCTGTCTTGTTATTGCCATCTCTATAACATTTATCAGCTACTATGTTGCTATGAATTACGAATCTAAGCTAAACCATTTAGACAATGAAATCGTTAGACTAAACGCTGAAAACCAAGACTTACAAGCTGAACTAGATAGATACAAATCTTTTAATAATGTAGATAACAAAATCGTTGAATTTAATCTACTTCAAAAAGCAGAAAATGTTATCGAAGTTACCGCTCTTAACACTAACCAAAAGACAATAGAAGAAGTTACAAAAACAGCTTCCAACAATTTTGATTGGACTATCGGATATTAATTAACAAACTTTTCTAGTACATTAGTATGATTTTTTACAAAACTTATTAAAGTTTTAAAACTTTTTGCCGTTAAGTATAGAGAAGGCATGTATTTAAAGGAAAAACTATGACTAAAGAAGAGAAGAAACAAGTAGGTGTCTCACTTTTTGGACAATCTGAATTTCTGGTTAATAACGATCCAATAGAAGAAATGTTTGCTCTTAATTTGGGGGATTTTATATCAGAGTCACTTATATCAGAAGATTTGGCTAAGAAAATCAGTATTAGCGCAAATAAAAAAGAACGTCTTCAAAATCAATTGAAAGAATTAACTGATATATATTCTTCAAAAAACACTCTCTGTGTTTTAAACTTTTCTTCCGGTGAAGAACAAGCAATCTACACCTCAATTGCTAAATCTATCGTCCAGATGGTAGAAGTTGAAGATTGCAAAATCCACTTAGTCAAAGATGGTAATATTGTACCGGTTGGGATTTTAAGTGAAAACGAATCAAAAAATAACATCTCTCTAAACGAACTTCTTCACGAAGATATTATAGACAGAGACGAGTTTTCATTCATTCCAATGAAAGGAAGCACTATCCCTGTTGGTATGATAGAAATAAAAAACGAAGAAAAATTAGAAAGCGATTTTTCTGAACTAGTTGTTAATATTGCAAACTTACTAGGCACAACTATTACTTTGCAAAATGAAATCGAACACACAAATAAGCTAATTGAACAATCTGAAACCTCAGAAATTGAACTAAAACATTCTAGAGCTGAATTAACAGCTTTAATTGGAGATTTATGCGATTATCAGCAAACATTTGTAGAATCACTAGCAAATGCTGTTGATAAAAAAGGTCAATACACAGTTTCTCACTCAAGAAACACCGCAAAATTAGCAAGAAATATTTGTAAACAACTTGGCTTAAACGAAAAAACAACAGATTTAATATATTACGCAGGATTATTGCAAAACATAGGAAAAATAACACTTCCTGAAAAGATTTTTGCTAATAATGGAAAATTATCACCAGAAGAATTACAAAAAATCAAAAACCACACAAATGTTGGTGTAAACTTATTGATGAATATTAACTTCTTATCAGAAGTTGTCCCATATATTACATATCAAACAGAAAGAATTGACGGTTCAGGTTCACCTGAAGGTTTAAAAGGTCAATCAATTCCATTTGGTTCACGTATCATAGCTGTTGCAGACGCTTATTGCGCAATGACATCAGACAGACCATATCGAAAAGCTATGGAAAAACAAAAAGTTATAGAAATTCTAACATCAGAAAGCGACATCAAATGGGACAAAGACGTTGTTAATGCGTTGATTCAAATAGTCAAATAATTAAATTCCATATATAAATATCCGGCTGAGCAAATGCTCAGCCGGTTTAGATTTATAACAATTTATCTAAAAAAGATTATTTAGTTTCAATATACTCAAGATTTGGAGAATATGAAGACTCATCACCTGACATATTCAATTTGTTAACAATACTTGCACGTTTTTTACGGAACAGCATATCAACAAAAGCTTCTAAACGGGTAACAAAGCCTGCCTCACCTGTTTGTTCATCAATTGTTAGATTCAACAACGGCTTATTAAACTGTTTAGCTCGACGTGTAATACGTTCAACCATCAATGAATCCGGACCACAACCAAATGCAGTAATCGTAATTACACCATCAACTTTAGCATCTTTTAAATAGTGTCCCGCAGTACCTGTCATCTCATCTTCATTTGCCCAGTATTTCTCACTACCAAGACTTACAATACCTTCATCCAATTGTTCTTCAGACAACTGTAGCGTAGTATAAACTTTAACATCCATAGACTCAAGTTTATCTAACACTTTCATACAAACTCTTTCATCGTAGATATTATAACCGTGTCCAACTAGAGCAATTGATATCGGATACTCTTTAGTTTTATTTCCAATTACAACCTTACCTTGTAAAGCATAGCTTAACGCTTTTGAGTATTGCATACCAGATTTTGACATAATATGGAAATTATTATAACATCTCCAACCTGCTTTTGATGCTTTTTTAATTAAATTCATATCAGTTATACCAAAAGGCTTAACACATTCAGCTAAAAACTCATACAAACCTTGATTCTTTTCTGATTTATCAAGAGTTGCTTCAATCATTGTGAATTGTTGTTTTACAACATTTCTAACCAAATCAGGTAACCCTCTAATTTTTGAACAGTTGTAAATTTTATGATCAATTGATTGTAATGATGGTACAAAAATCTTATCTACACCTTTATTTAACAAATTCAGAATATGACCAATATAAACCTTAATCGGCAAACAAGTTTCAGTAACAACCAAGGCAGCACCATCAGACATTGTTTGCTTTGTTGTTACATCAGATAATACAATTTTAATACCAAGATCAGTAAAAAACCCATAATAAAAAGGGTAATTATTATAAAAAGACATCGCTCTTGGTATACCGATAACTTTTTCTTCAGATTTAGATTGTGACATGATATCCATCCCTAATATTGATTACTATTTATATAATAGCTCAAAAAAATATTTTTTGTTAGTAGACAAAAGATTATTTTACATTTTGAATATAATTGAAAAATTTATTTAATAGTATCGGAATAAATTTTGCATCAAGAGTACTAAAATCGAAAACAAACTCATTAATACCCGCATTATATAATTCTTCTAACTTAGAAAAATCAGACATTATAGAGTTTTCAAACAAGTGCATACGACAAAATCCATCACAAACAAACGGAAGCATCTTTTTCAAAGACGGATCTTTTAAGGCATACTGCCCCTGATAACAAGGTGCCGCACAAGATAATCTGGATATAATAGCACTATCATTATTCAGTGGACATAATCCTAATGATGAAACCCTAATATTCCCTGCTATTGTATATTTTCTATTAGGAATATCATTTTTTATTTTTTTAAGTGTTTTTAAAGCAGAGTTATAATCATTAAATGAAGTAAAATCGACAGTATCAATATTAGCTAATGCATTTAAACATTTTATAGACAAACTATTTAAAAGATTTATCCCTTGCCCAATTTCAAAAGGAATATGATTTATATCCGAATCGTTAATAAACGTCCAGAAAAAACCTATATTATTAATGATTAATGAATCAGGTTTTGGAGATGACAACAATAATTCTTTCTCGTATTCATAAACCCTGTCAAAATCACGTTCGATAAGTATACTTGGAGTTGATAATTGGAATTTAATACCATACTTATGACAAAACTTCTTAACCTTAGTAATTACTTCTGAAAAACTTCTTGTTGATAAATCACAAGTTGAAACAATTTCTCCGTACTCAATTGAATATATAGGACTATACCCTACACTTTTTATATATCTTTCAAGCTCCTTAATCTGAGATAATGAAGTAAGTCGCAAGTTTATTCTATACTTATAATCTGGAGTATGTGATTCTTTTGACATATCAAATTTTACATCAACATCAGACCAATCAAATTTAGAAATATTACGACTAAACTTAAAATCCTTACCCTCTGCACTTACCATATCACCAGAAAAATGATTCGTCATATAAAAACTTTTTCGGACATGTTTGAACGGAAGCTTTTGTTTCTTAAACATTTTAGGTTTATCGAGAATTTTTTCGATTAATTCTATCCCTTCTAAAATTTCATCCGAAGTAGAGAATTTTCCTTTTATAACAACGCTATCTATCGCTTTCAACTTTATAATATCCTCAGCACACCAAGGCAAATTATCAGAATCAATAGCTAAAGGTAATTTTGTAAACTTTTTAATTTTAGCAATATTTTTCAAATATATTTCTTCAGTAATAATTATTCCATTTACCTTGTGAAAACTATTTAGAAAATCAATACCAGATAAATTATGAATATCAAAATAAGAATCAATAATTACTTTAAAAGGCAATTTAAAAACTTTTATTGCTTCTAAAATCGCAAAACTATTGATAAAAATACCATCAATTCCAGAGGTTTTAAGATATTTCAAAAAACCTTTTATCTCGGGTAAATTTTCTTCCACAATATCATGTTTAAAATTAACAAAAATTTGCGAATTAGTTTTTCTTGCAGCTTCAACAAATTCAGACACATATTCAAAATTCCCATCTAAAAACTTTGTATAGTAGACATAATAATCCCTACAACGAGTAGATGCTGAAAACCTTAAAATATCATCTGGTTTTTTAACCGGAGAAATTATTCGAATTTCTTTCATAAGAAAATTATATCATAATATTTTATGACTGAAAACGCTTTATTAAATTTGTTTCATTTAAGTTTTTACTTTTTATGTTTTCAGATTTTACATCAGAATAATCAACATAATGCCTATAATCTTCAAGCTCTTTCAATGCCAACATATCTGCAACTCTTGAAGCTTTCTTTTGTTCTTTTGTTGCCAAAATATCAATCACTACAAGAGGCAACATGAAAAACACAAAAGGAGTCATTGTTTTTAGTGCAACATTCATAACAGAAGTACTAGAAAACTTTGGATTAGAAATCATTTTTGCCATCATAGAATAAGAGACTCCCATTGCTGCCAAAGAACATAATGTTGAAGAACCCTGCATCACGATTTGTCCCATCGCTTCAACACTTTCTGAATAAGTTTGAGACATCTCATCTACTTTGTTAAAAGTTTTGAACACGTTCTTTTGAAGATTTTTTGCTTTAATTAACTGTTCTTCTGATAATTCAAGTTGTTCAACAGCTTTATGACGTTTCAATTGCTCAACACTTTCAATCTTAACGTAATTTTGATATTCTTTATTTTCTTTAATGAGCTGAACAAAAAACTTAAACAAATTTGGCTTCTTTACTTTATCTGGAAGTTTCACATCTTTTATTTTTTCCAATTCTTTATCTTCAACATATACAAGCTCAGCTGGATTATTTTGCATTTCTTGTTTTACCTTAAACCTTGCAATTCTTGATGATTGCTTTTGAAGCTTTGCAGCATAACTACCTATAATAAGAGGAATTGAAAGCCCAACAGCCCAAGGAATAAACTTCGCAACAATTCCTTTTTGAAGATTTAAAGACTTCATAATTTTGTTAGAAACCCAGCCAACTAAACCTCCAGTACCTAAAGCCAATGTAGTAATAGTATTTGTTGCTAATTCTACATTTTCCGCATAATCTTGAGAAGCAATATCAATTCTTCTCACCATATTTGCTAAAATTTGTTGATCTCGTTTTGCTTGCGCAACTTGTTTTTCGGTTAAAGTATTATTGAATTTAGCCTCATCTTTTTCTAGCCTAGCATCAAAGTCTTGTTTTGCTTGCTTATATTCATCACTTCCTGAATACATTTTCTTTAAAGTTTTAAAAGATTCTAAAGGATTTAAATTCATTCCTTTTTTCTTTTCTATCCGTTTTTTGTCCTTATCTTCTAACACAACATCTTTGGTTAACTCTTCAACTTTTTTCTGCTGTTCAGGAGTAAGAACAGCAAATATCGCAGGATTATTCAAATCTTTGTTCATTGCCTCAAATCTACCTCGTCGAGAAGCTCCAACTTTAGCCTTGGTAGATAGCACAATTGCTGGAAAACTCGCAACAGTACCTAACAACAACCCGATGATGGTCGGAGTTGCTCCTAACATTAATCCAAAAACTTTATTCTTTTTAGAAACCTTTTCTATCAAATTTTGAAACGATTTCAATAAAAATAATGGGCCACCAAGAGCCATACCAGCAGCCGTTGCAATTCCAACGACTTGCCCCAATGCAGCTTGAGTTGCAACTTCCGTATCTTCTGCGTTTGCTTGAGAATATTCATCCATTACATCTATTGCATATAAAAGACTCTTACCTCTTTCTATATCTTCTTTATTCATTTTATCAGGATGAATCTTTAAATACTCCAACTTCTTAGCGTTTTTTAAATCCTGTTCATCTCTCCAAGAAGAATATTCTGGGTAAAATTGTTTATAAGCTTTGTAGTTGTTTAGTATATCCATAATCTTAATTACAAATAATATGAATATGAAAAATTGCCAAAATATTAAGTTTTGTAAATACAAAAACAAGAAAAAAGGCAATTTTCATGAATAGAAAAACTTTATTATTATATAAGGAATATCTAGGATATATTTTTTATAGGAACAGGATGATTACTACAAATCAATAGGGAGGACTTACGCATGGGCGTTGGCGCAGAAGATTACATCGATAAGATGCTAGTACAAAAGTACCAAGAAGAAAAAGTTGACAATCACGACAATATGGAATCTATGGTTGATCCGAATAAAATGTTAGAGGCAATGAATGATTACGCATCGACATTGCGAAACATGATGGAATTACGCCAAAGATTAAATATTGCTTGTTACGCAATTAACGCAAGAACTGCAAGATATCAAAAATCTTTGGGTAATCGATAAATAGATTTGTGTTGAATTGTGCTCATTTTTGCGCAAAAATGAGAAAAACAAGGAGACACGCAATGGGAAAAATTATCCTAGGCTCTTCTTCTCCCAGAAGAGCAGATATTCTAAAAAACTTAAAATTGGATTTTGAAATTATTCCGTCTTCTTATGTGGAACCACATGACCAGACGGATTTCTCTTATGCTTATGTTGAGAATTTAGCATACAACAAAGCTCTTGATGTTGCTAAAAACATACAAGACGAGGCGTTAGTTATTGGTGCTGATACTATTGTTGTAATTGATAATAAAATCCTAGGCAAACCTAAAGATAAAATGGATGCAATTAACACTTTAAAAAAACTTTCTGGAAGAACCCATTTTGTTGTAACAAGTGTTTCTGTAATAAATTCAAAAACATTAAAAAGTAAAACCACATCGACAACAACATACGTAACTTTCAAAAATTTGACAGAAGAACAAATAAATTATTATATAGAAAATTTCAAACCTTTTGATAAGGCTGGTTCATACGGAATTCAAGAGTTACCAGAAGGATACATTAAAAATTTTGAAGGAAGTCTTGATAATGTAATTGGATTACCTTCTGATACTTTATTAAAACTTCTGACAGAGAACTATGCATAAAACTACATATTATTGACAAATTTTCTAAAAAATAAGTAATATGTATATAAGATTATATTTTTAAGGGGAGAAACATGAATAAAAAGTTCGGATTTTCACTTGCTGAAGTTTTGATAACATTAGGCATTATAGGATTAGTAGCAGCAATGACTGTCCCGGTACTTATATCAAATACAAATGGTGCAAAATTCAGAAACCAGTTCAAAAAAACCATATCAACACTTAATCAAGCCGGACTTCTTGCTAAAGCAAACTACGGATATGATTATGCGGCAACAGAACAACCATGCCCGACAAACCCAACAGAAGCAGCAAGCCAACACCCTGATGAACATCAAACATTTTGTTCAATCCTAAATGGAACTCTATCTGGCAAAACATTCTACGGAAAACTTACAAATATGAAACGCGAAGGTCGAGATGGGCTAACAGATTACAAATTAGAGACAAGAGATACTCTTCCTGACAACTACACAGAATTCCTTGCGTTTGCATTAAATGACGGCGTGATTGTAGCCTTTCATCCTCAAGCTAAAAATTGTGAATTACCAATGGGGAATCGTCCGCTTCAAGCTATGTTTAGCGGCGGAGCACTTGGTATAGATATGTCAAACTGTATTGGATTTATTGATGTAAACGGACTTTCCTTACCAAACAGAGAAGTAAACTGCACAAGAGGTGAGAATAAAGTTGATGCAGGTGCTGATTGCGTCGTTGAAAATAACGCAAGTAATTTACTAGACGTATATCCTATATTTTTCAACGGAGCCTCTGTAGAACCTGCATCAGGCGCTGCAAGATATGTATTAGATACTGAAAAACTCTAAACCATACCCTCTTTAACAGCCTTAACTGCAGCTTGAACTCTATCATTAACACACATTTTTTGTAAAATAGAACAAACATGTGCTTTTGCAGTGTGCACACTTACTATCAACTCTTTTGCGATTTCAGTATTACTTTTACCGGATACAAGATGTTTAAGAACCTCAAATTCTCGTTCAGTTAAAGGAACTCTTGCTTGATCTGATAATTGAGAACTCAATATTGCAGCGTTTTCAACTTTCGGAATAGACTTTAACGCAAGATTTGCAACGACAGAATCTATCCAACAAACACCTTTATTCACATCTCTAATAACCTCAGCCAGCTTAGTTGGATCAATATCTTTCAAACAATAAGCATTAGCTCCAGAACTCAATGCAGCAACGACTTCTTCTTCTCTATCATGAGAAGTTAACGCAATAATTTTAATTTCCTTTGAAAATTCTCGGATTTTTATCATTGCCTCAATACCATTCATCATCGGTAAACCCAAATCCATCAAAACAACATCAGGATTTAACCTCTGAATATGTTTAATTCCATCAATTGCATCTTCACATTCTGCAACCACGTTCAAATCTTGATTTGAATTTAATGCACACCTAAGACCAACCCTTGTCAACTTAAAATCTTCTACTATAACAATCGAAATTTGTTTTTCTTCTGTAATCATAAATAAAACTCTCCATAATACTACTTATATCGGGCTAGGCCTCACTAATTATCTACAAATTTACACCTTAAATAGAGCAATACTATTACCCAACTGAGGAATATTACATGTTGCAATATAAAAATTTTCTTATGATATAATTTTTATTA
>JAZLBN010000002.1:0-16628 GCA_045613725.1 Candidatus Gastranaerophilaceae bacterium | reverse complement strand
AGAAACATATCTCCACCGCATAGGGTGATGTTTATGTCATTAGGATTTTGTCTATAAAATTCGTCTTGTTCTTCTAAGAAAGTATCAACATATTTTATAGAGCTATGTAAATCGTTATAATATAAAGTATTTATCTTGGTTCCAGTAAATGCCATATTATAAATTTTCATGTTTGTATTAAAACAGCGCAAGAATAAATTTGTTATTCTTTGTATCCGATATATTTTAGATTTCTGAAATATCCATCGAAATCTAATCCATAACCTACAACAAATTTATCATCTACATCAAATCCATAATAATCTGGTTCAACATCAACTTTTCTTGTGATTTTTTTATCTAGTAGTGAGCAAAATTTGATAGATTTTGTATGGAAATTGCAGTGCATAAAATCCATTAAAAATTTAGCAGTTAATCCTGTATCTACAATATCTTCAATAATCAAGACATTTTTATTGTTTAAGTCGGGAAGTTTTATATCTACTGCATTAACTTTACCTGAAGTTGTTGTTGATGAGCCATAACTTGATAATCTGATAAATTCCATTTGTAAAGGCATATTCAAGTGTTTTACTAAATCAACTGCGAAAAGAACAGCACCTTTTAGTACGCAGATTGCAATAACCTCTTCTCCGTTATAAAATTTATTCATTTCATCTGCAAGTTCTTTTATTCTTGTTTGTAATTGTTCTTCGCTGAATAGAACTTTCAAATCTTCAAGTTTAATTTCCATTATTTTGTCCCTTCTTATAAAATGTTAAGTGGTGTGTTGGTTTTGATGTTACCTTTATTTTATCACTAATACCTAAACCAATTGCCCAAAAAACTTCATTAAACTGTGTCATAAAAAGCAAATTTTCTTTTTCGTGGTTTGGTATTTTCTTTTCATTAAGGTATTTTTTTAGCTTCTGTGTGCCATTAAGTCCAAATGGTCTAATTATATCTCCATCTTGACGTGTTCGAATTTCAAAATCTAGGGGTATATTTTTTAGGTTTACGTATGCTGAATATTCGCTGTCTTTTGGAAATTTGCGAACTTCTTTTTCGAATTTTTGTATTTCAAAAACATAACCTTTATCTTCGTATTTACCTTCTTTTGTAATGTGGAAATAAGGTGTAATACTTTTGTTATTATCTATTATTTCAATAGATTCTTCGCTGACAAAAATCCATAAATTTTCTGATAGCGAACAAGTTTTACCGGATTTTGAAGTTGCATTTTCTTCAATGAAATTATGTATATTTAAGATTTTTTTTCTATCATAATCCAATTTGTTTTCTAGGAACAATTTATATATAAATCGTTTTTGAACATTGTGAGAAAGTTTTATAAATTTCTTTGTTTTAATTTTTCCATTTTCAGTAATCTTATCTGATAATATTTTCAAATATTCTTCTATTATTGATGTTTCTTCTTGAGCGATTTCAGATAATGAATGAATAGATTCATAGGTATTAGAGTTTACATCTAATAATTTAGGTAAAATTTCAGCTCGAATAAAGTTACGTTTATATTTTATATTACTATTAGAGCTGTCATTATTTGCGTTTAAGTTATTTTTGTAACAGTAATTTTCAATGTCTTTTCTTGAAACATCTAGAAGAGGTCTATAGTAGATTTCTCTATTTTCTACTATTCCTTGAAGTCCGCTAATTCCTGTTCCTGTACAAATTCTGTAAATTAGAGTTTCAATGTTATCGTTTTTGTTGTGTGCTGTAAATACGATTTTGCTATCAAATTTTTTGCTACAATTTTCAAAAAATTCATAACGTGCTTGTCTTGCTGCAGTTTCAGTTTTTGGAACTTCAGGAGATAAATTCTCACAATAAAAATCAACTCCTATAGATTCACAAAAGTTTTTACAATTTTGCTCTTCTATATCACTTTCGGTTCCTCTCCATTTGTGGTTAAGATGGATTGCGATAATTTTGTTTTTGGTAACTTTGTTCAAACTATGCAATAGGCACATTGAATCATATCCACCTGAAAAAGCTACAAGATAAGTTAAGTTCGGATCATTCAATCCGTATTTTTCTAAAAATCCTTTAATTTTTTGGTGAATTTGTTTCATAATTTATTGTAGTTTTGCAATATGTTTTTTGATACCTTCCCTAATTTCAACAACATCTGTACCTAGTTGTTCAAGGGCTTGCATTGCAAGAGAATCTGGTTCTGTTGTGATAGCCCAGAGTAAATCTGCGGATTCGATTTTTGTTTTATGCTCTTTTTTTGCGTGTTCCCAAGCAGTTTCAAGTACACGTTTTGCTCGTTTTGTAAATACCATTTCATTATCAAAGTATTCATTACCATATCCGATAATTTTTTCGACAATGATTCTTGCGTCTCTGATATTAATTTCTAATTCATTTAATACCGTTGCACCAATACCTGTAGCTTCTCCAATAATTCCTAATAAGAACATTTCAGTTCCTACAATTCCGCGACCTATTCGACGTGCTTCTTGTTTTGCTAAACGTAAAATAGTTAGGGTTTCTGGCATTTGTTTTTCGATTGGTTTAATTATGCCGTGAGCCAAATCATCATCATTTATATGTAATTCTTTGAAAATATTGTATGCGACACCTTTTTTTGTTTTTAACAAGCCAAGAATCATGTGTTCAGGAAGAACTTCTGAAGAACCTAATTCTTTTGCGGTTTGTAGGGCTAAACTCATTGCAATAAATGCATTTGGTGTGAATACAATTTGTCTACCTTCATATTCTGCTTGGCGAGAATCTATGTGAGATAATTTTTCTTCAAATTTTTCGTTAGTTATGCCAAACTGTTCCAAAATTTTTGTTAAATCGGAATCCTTATCTTCTAAAATAGATGAGATAATTTGCTCTGTTCCAAGAATTTCATAGTTCGATGTTGATAATTTTGACACTGCACGTTCAAATACTTTAGCTGATTTCTCGTTATCAAACAGTGCATCGGTTTCTTGGGTTAGATTAATTTCTTTTTCTTTATTTTCGTCGAGTTCAGGGTGAAAATCTTTTTTTACTTTTCTTTGTACAAGTTTTTCAATTAATGGTTTTGATTTTTCAATATCAAATCCTAATCGTTCTAAGTATTCTGAAATTTTGGAATGCTTATCGTTTATTGCAGCTAATACAAGATGTTCATAGTGAACTGTTGGATTCCCTGACTTTTCGATTAAATCCATTGTAGAGGTAAGAATCCGTTTGAAATCTTCACTGAATGGGATTGCAGAATTCATGTCAGCTTCTTCAATGTTTAAGCTTAGGTATATTTCTTCTGCTAATCTTTCGTATGTTATATCGTAACTTTTGAATATTTTTGCACAAAACCCTTTAGTTTCTTTGATTAATGCAAGCAACAAATGCTCTGCTAAAACTTTATCGGAGTGGTCATATATTGCGATATTTTGAGCTTCTACAATTACATTGACAGCTTTTTCAGTAAATTTTTCAAACAAGATTCTTTTCCTTATTATTCTTCGTCTTCGTCTTCTTCAATTGGTTCAAGTGATTCTACGTATGCTTGAACTTTTTCAAATTCTTCATCGTCTTCTATTGGTTCAAAGAAAACTTCTTCACCTTCTTCGATGTATCTCATCAATACTACTTCAGGTTCATCATCTTCTAGATCAGATTCTTCAACTAATAGTCCGTATTCTTTTCCTTCAAATTCAATGATATCATAAAGTTCACATTTGATTACTGAGCCGTCTTCAGTTTCAATTTCGATTAAATTGTTTTCTTCTGTTGTCATAGTTTTCTCCTTATATTTTTCTTGCAAGGTATTGTTCTAGTATAATACAAGCACTTTCAATATCAACCAGCCCCTTGTCTTTTCTAAAGTCAATTTTTTTATTTCGCAGATTTTCTTCAGCTGTATCAGAAGTTAGTCTTTCATCTTCAAAAATTATTTCGTAATCTTTAATTTTTGATGCAAATTGCTCACAATTTTCTGCTTGAAAACCTTTTGTGCCATCCATATTTAACGGGATTCCAACCACAATTTTTTTGACGTTATTTTCTTTTGCAATTTTTTTAATTGTTTCAAGAGCCTTTTCTTCAGGTTCTCTTTGTATGTATGAATGACCGTTAGCCAACATCAAAAGATAATCGCTTAAAGCAATTCCGATTCGTTTTGTACCTATATCAAGAGCCATTACCTTATACATTCTGAACCCACTTTTCTTCGATGTACTTGATTTTATCGTTTATACTATCTGTAGTCAAGCCGTATCTTTCAATATCTTTATTGTATTTTATAACTAGTAAATACTCATATATACTCTGTTGTAAAATTTGTTTGAAAAGTTCATTCATTAAATGTTTATTTTGTGATAGTCCATATATTTCTGAGGCTTCGCTATCTTTACCGATTGAATATTTGATAAATGCTGCTGTAATAAGTTTTTGGTACCAAGCTTGTTTTTCTGCTTCGTAAAATACATAGTCAAGATTCTCTTCAATAAGTTTTTCTAAATCTTGTTCTGAATTTAGTTTTTTTAGTACCTCTTGAAATTCTTCACTATACTGATAATCCATAAACCAATGTGTGGAGATTTTCATTTCTGATAAGTTTTCGAATATTGAAAAATCAACATTTGCCGGAAGAATCATCTCTTTTAATGTTTGTTCAATAGGTTGTGGGTCATAATCAATATCTATTAACAAGTTTTTCCAGCAAACATATTCGTATGGAAGTTTCCAAGTGTTATGATTATTTTTTATTGTTGTTGATTCTGCATTTAAAAGAATTGTTTTAAACGCTTCAGGTGAAATATCAATTGTTTTTTCATCTTTTAGAAATTTTTCTAGAATTTTGCTACATTCAAATTTTGATATATCAAAAAATCCGAAACAGTCCCTAATTCCAGTTTCTACATTGATTACAATTGAAACAAATCGGATTCTTTCATTTTCGGTAATTCTTGTGAAAATCATTGCTTGGTCTCCGTGACCATCAGGATATGTCACGTAGAATTTGTAAGGTTTACTGTTTGATAAAATTTCTTTGTAAAACTCTTTTGTATTATCTTGTCTCATCCCTGAAATTTTTATTGTTGAAAGGCTTCGTTTGATTTCTTGTAATAGTTCTCCTGTTGCAATTGGAGCCATTTCTTCAAGTACGTGAAGAGCTAATTGTGATTTTGTATTCCCAAGAAGTTTTAATGCTTCTTTCCCTGTTGCGCTGTCTGGATCTGAAACAAATACAGGAATAAGTATATTTGCAAGAATATCGGATGTGAAATCTTCTGCGAATGATTTCATCAAAGTTATTTTATCTTGAACTCTGATTGTTGCAAGAAAGTCCATAAAATCAATTTGGATTTCAGGGTTTATTATTGCTGTATTTAACAACTGTTTGGTATTTGCGTCAAGTAAGCTTCCTGCATCGTCAAGGTACTCTTCGCAGGATTCATATGACCAATCTGCATCTAAGTCTCTTAGTAGATTTAAAATCGTAATTTTGACTTCTGTTTGTAAGTTTGGGTTTTTCAATGTTTCCCAAAGTTTATTTATAAGTTCATCTTTTTGTACAAAATGTTCTAATAAGAAACAAATAATTGGGATTTTTTCTTGAGTTGAATTGACAAGTTCTTTGAATAATACTTTTGAAATAAGTTTTTTATCTTCTTGAGCGTCAAGCATATCAAAATCTGCAAGACAATTTTGGATATCATTTACTGAGTTTATTTTATTTAATAAGTCAGATATCGCAGATTTTAGTTCGAAAGGATTTAGTTGTTTAAATTTGCCACTTGTCATTCAATTATCTCGCTTTGCCCCAAAAAGTGTCTAATATATGTTGAGCTTCAGCTGTTGGCATTCTGTCTTGTAGTATTAAGTATTGTACAGCAATCATTGCACATTCTGAGCAGATATTAACACCTGGTCCTTTTACCATTTTTATAACTTGTGTATTTGGTCGTTTGCAGAAACTACAGTATACGGGTTCTGGGAAATGGCTGTTTTCATCTTGGGGTTTTTCTTCGCTAGTTTTCTTTTTTGAACCTAGGCTTACTACCTTATCGTCTGACATATAAATTCTCCTTTATTACTACCCTATTGTAACTTAAATTTATGAAATTTGCCATATTTTTATGCTTAAATTATAATTAGTTTAACATCAGCTTAACATGTTGAGAGGGATATAAATGAAAAAAGTTGTTTTAATCGCAAGTATTTTATTTGTCGCTGTGGCGTCTACTGCGTGTATTAATAATTTGGCAGTGCAGGATTTGAATAATAAAGCTAAATCGTATGCAGATAAAGGTGATTATGCGCAGGCTATAGAAAGGTTGAAGTCAAGTATTGATTTAGATCCTTCGATTTTCGAAACTCATTATAATCTTGCGGTTGTTTATACTCAATCGGGTGATTATGTAAATGCTGTGGAAGAGTATAAAAAAGTTATTTCAATGAAGCCAAAAATGGCGGATTCATATTATTCATTAGCTACAGCTCAAAATAATTTGGCTGTTGATATGGAGCAAGGTAAGGTTAGGATAGATGAAGGTGGTTCATTGTTTACGCCGGTTGAGCCTTTGGATGAAGGATTGAAATTAAGCTCAAATGAAGAGAAATATATAGTAGAATTGTATGGTTCTTCGTTGGAAAATTATAAAAAGTATTTAGGATTAGCTCCAAATGCTTCAGATAAAGATGATGTAGAAGCTCAGATTGTTAAAATTAATAACAAATTGAATCCTGAAAGAGAGTCAAATAAGGGTTAATGTTTATTATTCCTGCGCCTAATCCTA
The DNA here is from genome assembly GCA_045613725.1 of Candidatus Gastranaerophilaceae bacterium. Classification (GTDB taxonomy): domain Bacteria; phylum Cyanobacteriota; class Vampirovibrionia; order Gastranaerophilales; family Gastranaerophilaceae; genus Zag111. The sequence continues at coordinate 9,888 of JAZLBN010000002.1, read as the reverse complement.
TAGCTTTTAGTATTGGGAGTTTCCCAATTTATTGGTATGGGATAATTATGGCCGTTGCAATATTTATTTCGATACTTGTTGGGAATAAATTGTATAATCTTATAAATCCTGAGTCTCGCAAAGATGTTATTATTGAATGCGCTCCTATTATTATAATTTTAGGTATTTTATGCGCTAGATTGTACTTTTGTGTATTAAATTATAACTACTATTTTTCTAATCCAATTGAGATTCTAGACATAAGACAAGGTGGTTTATCAATTCATGGTGCAATATTAGGCGGAATAATAGGACTAGTATTTGTTGCAAAAAAAGTAAATATTAAACTTATGAGTTTGATGGATCCAATGGCTTGCGCAATATTGTTAGGTCAGGTTGTGGGACGTTGGGGTAATTACTTTAATTCTGAAGCCTATGGTTTACCTGTAGCAAAACAAACTTGGGGGCTTTTTATTCCTGAATCAAAGCGAGTAATACAATATCTTGATTACAGTTTATTTCATCCTACTTTTTTGTATGAAAGTATTTTGAATTTTATTGGTTTTTTATTTTTGATTTATATTATTTTTCGTTTTGGTAAAAATTATAGGGGACTTGTTTCGTTCTCGTATTTATGTATTTATTCTGTTATTAGATTTTTTATTGAACGATTGAGAATAGATAGTGCTTTAAATATTGCAGGTAGTATACCTATTGCAGAAGTAATCTCATTAATTTTATTATTAGTTGGTGTTTTGGGCATTTTAATTATTTTTGTGCGAGCAATAAAAAAATCAATTTAATAAAGGATGTTATTTTTATAAGATATATTTAGTATGGACTTATGAGAAAATCTTGGACTCCGCAATATCGTTCATGTTTTTTATATAATCCTGTATTATGGGTTATTTGTGGCGTTGTTTTAGTGACTTTTTTGTTTGGGGTTTATTTAGCAACTCAAAACCAAAAAGTGTGGCTAATATTTGGTATCTATTCCTTTATAGCTTATGTAATGTGGGAAGAGGCAAAACGCTGGAAAACTTTTGGTTATAAAAAAATAACTATTGATTCAGATCAGTATAAAGTTATTTTTGATAATGATGTAGAAATCCCTTTTATTGCAATTTCGGATGTTTATTTAGAATCAGAGCCAGTTCCTCCAAAGCCTTGGTGGTTACGTTCTAAACACTATTGGCAGCAGCGAATGAGAGAGTTTAATGGTATTTTAGTGTTTAGCTTGTCAACAGGTGAGGTTATTAATTTTTCTGTGCAAAATAAAGCTTCAGCTAATGGTATTTTACGCGCTTTAAAACAATGTAATATAAATGTTAATATGTCTGATATTACTGAGTCTGAATTAAATGGCACATATGAATTGGCTTGGATAATTTTCATTGTTATTATTGTTTTGATTGGTGCGGTTTCAAATCTCTTTCAATAAAAAATATATATTCTTTACATAATTTTACAAAACCCTGATATTTAGCAATTATCTTTAACATAAATTTTTTATATAGATGTGAAGTTTATGAGGAGATTATTGAATGCCAGAACTTAGCGTATTTTTATTTGATTTGGAACATTTATTTAAACTTTTTCCAAAGCCAAATTGGCAATTGCAGGACAAGATATGTGAGTATGAAATAAAAGCTCAGGAAAATATGTCAGAAAATAGGTCCAAATTATTTTCTGAATATGGATATGAATGTGAGTTTGATTAATTTTATAAAGATAAAAGAATAGACAAGGTATTTACCTTGTCTTTATTTATTAGACTCAATTAATAAAAATATAAATTTAAGATTATTGTCTTACTTCAGTTTTTAACACATTGTTGACAAGAGCAATCATCGCGCCTACAACCGATCCGGTAATTAAGAAGAAACCGGTAGGTCTTATGTGTTTTGTAACAAGATCGTAAGCGTTCATACATTGTTTTGCTGTTTTTTCAACAATTTCGGAGGTAACTTTGCATAGTCTTTTGAACTCTCTTAATTCAGCAGGGTTATCCTGCAAGTTATTCATAGCTTTTTTAATGTTTGAAGGTTTAACCTTATCACCATCTTTCATGCCATCAAATAACTTTATGAATTCTTTTTCGGCAAGTGAATTTTCAGTTTGAGCCTTTAATTTTTCGATAAATTTGTTTGTTCTAAAATTAAATTGGTTCTTCTGATCCTTCACTTTATTTGCAATCTTAACATATTCATCAGAAGTCATTTCTTCAGGGGTTAGCGGTAGTGTATATTTTGCGACAAAACCAGCAGCAGTTCCAACTGTTGCACCTTTAATCATTTGTGCATACACGCTGTGTCTTCTATCGTTTGATTGAATTGCATTTACTTGCATTGTCATTGCTGTAATCCTTTTGAAATACTTACAATACGTCTTCAAATCAAGCTTGTCGCTTAACTTACTACCTATGAAACGAATTTGCACTTAAATATTCTATCTGAATGTTTATATCCAAATAAAACTGAGTAATCAAACTCGTAGTTTGTATGAATTATAAATGAAAATTATTTTTTTGTCAAGACTCTAACTAAATTTAAGAAAAGCATTATTGCAACAAGTGCAACAGTTAAGAAAAAGTAGTATTTCATTGCGTGATGGCTTGCAAATAGACAAGCAAAACCACCTGCTAGAATAGCTACAGAAGTTAAGATAACTACAGTTTTCTTTTGTGAAAATCCGGCATGTAGAAGTTTGTGATGGATGTGTTCTGCATCCGCAACAAACGGTGATTGACCTTTACAGATTCGTCTAAAGCTTGCATATGTAATATCAATAATAGGTACAGCTAAAACTACAAATGGTAATAATATTGATAATGTGGCAACTTTCATTACTCCGGTAATTGAAATTGTTGCAAGTAAGAATCCAGCAAATAATGCTCCACTATCTCCCATAAAAATCTTAGCAGGGTTGAAATTAAATGTTAAAAATGCCAACATTGAACCTGCTAAAATAAACCCGATTAACGCACTAATAGGGTTTGATGGGCTCAGAGTAATTGCTAGAATTGCAAGTGTAAGTGCATTTACTGTAACAACAGAACCTGCTAAGCCGTCAACACCATCTATAAAGTTTACTGCATTAGATATGCCTACAATCCATAATAGAGTTATTGGATAAGATAACCACCAAGATAACTCAAGGTTTAGAAATGGTATTGTATCAATTTGTACACCCAATAAATATACAATTGTTGCAATTGAAACTTGTATAAGTAATTTAAATTTTGCACCTAATCCATAAATATCGTCAATTAGTCCTAATAGAAACATTAAAGAACTTCCCAAAAGGATTCCAGACATTAGTTTTCCGTATGGATAATAACTCATTAAAACTAAACACAAGAATGTCAACATTGTACTTGCCCAAATCGCAACACCACCTATTCTTGAAATAGGTTTTGTGTGAATTTTTCGTTCGTTAGGGATGTCAACAAGACCTTCTTTTTTTGAGTAATTTATAACCATTGGGACAATGAATACCCCAAAAATATAAGCTATTACCGTTCCGATTATATGTGAGTGTGCAAGTTTAATAATAATGTTTAGTTACTCCTTTTAGTTGTACAGTGGGTGCTTCTTACAAAGTTTAAGAGAGCGTTCTCTTAGGTTTTGTAGTGCAATTTCATTATCTGATGAAAATACTGCAGATGCAATAATTTTTGCAACTTCAATCATATCTTCTTCTTTGAATCCTCTAGTTGTAACTGCTGGTGTGCCTAATCTAATACCGCTTGTTACAAATGGGCTTTGTGGGTCATTAGGTACGGTGTTTTTGTTTGCTGTAATTCCAACAATTTCAAGAACATTTGCCATATCTTTACCTGTTTTTCCGGTTTTTCTAAGGTCTAGAGTCATAAGGTGATTTTCGGTCATTCCACCAACAATATCCATACCTTCATCAATCAAACCTTGGGCAAGTGCTTTTGCGTTTTTAACAATTTGTTTTGCATATTCTTTGAATTCAGGAGTTGATGCTTCTAATAAAGCAACCGCTTTTCCTGCAATAATATGTTCTAATGGTCCACCTTGTAGTCCTGGGAATACTGCTTTATCAATGGCTGTTGCATATTGTTCTTTGCACATAATTATACCGCCACGAGGACCTCTAAGTGATTTATGAGTTGTTGTTGTTACAAAATCACAGTAAGGGGCTGGTGATGGATGTTCGCCTGCAGCTACAAGACCTGCAATGTGTGCAATATCTGCTAATAATAATGCGCCGACTTCATCTGCAATTTCTCGGAATTTTTTGAAATCAATGATTTTTGAGTAATTGCTTGCTCCGCATATTATTAGATGAGGCTTATGTTCAAGAGCCATTTTTCTAACATCATCATAATCTATTTCGCCATAGTCGTTTATTCCATAACTTTTAACATCGTAATATAGACCTGAGAAGTTTACAGGAGATCCGTGTGATAAGTGACCACCGTTTGATAAATCCATACTTAAAACTCTATCCCCAGGTTTCATTGTTGCCATAAATACAGCCATGTTTGCTTGTGCGCCACTGTGAGGTTGTACATTTGCATGATCCATACCAAATAACTCACAAGCTCTTTTTTGAGCAATAGATTCGATTATATCGATATGTTCACAACCATTGTAATATCTTTTATTTGGTTTGCCTTCTGCATATTTATTAGTTAAAACACTACCGCAAGCTTCCATTACGGCTTCTGAAGTAAAATTTTCACTTGCGATAAGTTCAATATTATTTTGTTGTCTTTGTAATTCAAGTTCAATTTGTTCTGCAACTTGTGGATCAATTTTTTTTAGATGTTCTAAATTCATTATATACTCCCTTTTTCATGTTAATTATACTTTCAAATATATTTTCTGCAAGTATAGCTTTAATCATAAATGTAGACATTACCTTTTAAAACTTCAATTATGTATTCAGGGTCTCTTGTTATACGGATATATCGTTTCTTTTTGGTGTCTATAATGCAGGAATGTTTTAAGCAATTTTCTATACTTAATATTGTCTCTTCAAGATCTTCTTGCTCTTGAGTAAGTCCGCTACAAGATTCGTTATTACTATCCCTGTTTAGATACATTTTCTCATACTTTTCAATATTTTTCTTCCAGTTCTTGAAAGGTACAACCTTGTGTTTAATTTGATTGTCTTCAAGTAGCGCAGTAAGTTTGTTATGAAACGTATTACCCAAGTTACCATTTATTGAATCTGTTTTATAGCCGTATACAAATACTGGTTCGTTGAATTTAAAAATTTCTGGAAATAAATCATATTTCTTTATTGCGTCAAGTTCTTTATCTTCTATAGTATGTATTATTACTCTGTTAATGGGTTTTTGCTTAATAGTTTTTATTGTATTGATAATTTTAGGAATGATTATTATTGTAGCCCAAATTATTAGTATTGACAGTACTCCTAAAACTATTTTTTTTGGTTTATCTAATTTCATTAGAAACTCTCCTTATATTTATTTTTTAGATTTATGATTTTTTCGTATGAATATTCGATATTTTTTCGAAGCTCTTCATCAATTATAGCTTTTTCATAAATTTTTTCAATTATGTTAATAGTTTTATCTTCTGAATTTCTATAGATAAAAATATTTACTCCTGCGCGAAGTCCTAATTCACAAGCTTCGACGTCTCCAAAATTAGAAACCCCCTTCATTACCATGTCGTCAGAAATTATAATCCCGTCATAATTTAGTTTATTACGTAAGTAATTAATTGTATTTTTGCTAAGTGATGTTGGTACGGGTGTGTTTTCGAAGCAAGTACAATGCAAATGTGCAATCATAATCATATCTGCACCATTATCTATAGCTGATTTAAAAGGTTTTATATGTGTTTTTTTTATTTTAGACAGTGAAAGTTCTATTTTGGGTAATGTTAAGTGACTGTCTGCGTTTGCATCTCCGTGACCAGGGAAATGTTTAATACATGGAAGTATTCCGTGCTGTTTATAAATTGTCGAAACGATTTTTTCGCACTTAATTACGTCTTCTGGGTTTGATGAAAATGCACGTTCTCCGATTATAGGATTTCTAGGGTTTGTGTTTGTATCTATGCAAGGTGCAAAGTTTAAATTTATACCAAATGATTTTAATTCTTTGGCAATTGTTTCTGTTTGCTGTTTAAGATATGTTGTGCCTTTTTCGTAAGCGAATTTCGCGGATAAATATTTTTTTCCATTGTGGATGTTTTCGGTTCTTTCGACTCGACCACCTTCTTGGTCGATTGATAAAAATGGTGGGATTTTACTTTTTTGTTTAATTTCGGTTATTAAGGTTTGAAATTGTTCAGCTGAATGGATGTCTTTAGTGAAAAATATTGCTCCACCAAGTCCGTTAGCTAATGCCTTGTCAAGATTTCCGCCTTCTGTTCCAAGGATGAACATTTGATAAAGTTTTTCTTTTAAGTCAAGCATGTTATCCTTCATAAGCAAGTTCAAAAACTTCTAATAAATCAAGCAAATTCCCTGATAGTATTACTTCTTTTATTTTTAAATGAATTTTTTCAGCATCTTCATTTGATGGAGTTTTGAAACCGTTAGGAAGTAATATGTCCTTTGTGGTTTTTGTGCTAACAAATCCTGTGTTTAGTTTTAAAAACTCCTTGTATAATTCTAAAATTTTTACACAAATTGGGTTGATTTTATAATCTGTTCCAAGGTAATATTTAACATCTTTTTTTAGTCTTTCGAAAAATTCTATTGAATAGTCCGCTTCTTCTATTGTTTCATTTTCATCGTAAGTTCCTCCAATACATGGATTCCCTTCAACTTGTACATCTCCCAAAGTTTTAATGTAAGTTGCCCAAAGCAAGCTTCCAAGGCAGAATCCTACATTGTTATCTACCATTCTAGTGATTTGTGGATAAAGCATTTTAAACTTCATTTTGCGTTGACCAAGGTTTTTAAATTGGTTAATGCTGTTATATAAATATTCTGCGCTAATCGATAATATTGTTGTATGTTGTGCGTAACCAGGATCGAATAATACTGATTTTGTAGTTGAATTTGTCATTATAATACCTCTGATTTTTTACTTTTCTTTTTTAATATTTTTTCTTGATACTCTTTATTATAATAGAATTTGGTTCCGTTTACAAAACTTTTAACAACTCCGTTTGCAAAAATATTTTTAGCTGACCAGTATGATGTGTGCGCTAAAAAAGCTGGACGTCTTGACCAGATACTTGAGTGGTCGTAAATAACCCCAGTCGGGTTTATTATGTCTATACCAATTCGTTCTTCAAGTTGTTCGTGTGTTAGGTTTCTATTAGATGGGAATCCTAATGGGTCTTCTCTGAAGTTTACTGTTAAAAAGTAAATGCCATTTTCTAATATGTATTTAAACATTCTTTTATTGTAGTGATTAAAGTCGTAATTTGCATCTCCTAAATCAGAATAAAATAACGGAATAGGACTTGCAAAATTCACAATACCTTTTACCATATTTGGAGGTGCGCAATATTTTTCTGTAGCATTATCTATATTAAGATAATTAATTTTCAGTTGTTCTTTGTTTTGATTAAGTACAAGATTTCCTGTGTTTGAGATTGTACCGATGTCTCCTTTTTGGTGTGAAAGTGCAGATAAGCAAGTTGGATTTTTTTTGTTTTCTTTTACGAAATTTAGTATTTCCTCATCTTTTTCAAGAGCAGTGAATAATTCTTCTAAATTTATATAAGGAAGTTTGTATAATAAATATTGATAAGTTACAAAGCTTCCTGCGGAATAACCAAATAGAATAACTTTTTGTCCGTTTTCGGCTTGTGTTTTCACTGTTTCGTTAAGGTTATCTAATATAGGTAACATATTGTGAGTTTTTTGAACCCAGATTGCATCATGCATAAATTGAGTTAATAAGCTTCTAATTTCATATGCTAAAATTGAACTGAATGCTTTTGAGATGTTAAGCCTATCTTTTACAAAATCTAAATCAGTTTTACTTTCATAACCCCAGAAAAATATCTGAGGAGTTGGGTTTATGACAAGATTATTTTCTTTTGACCATTTTTTGATTTCAGAATTTTTTTCAAATTTCTTTTTCATTACAGGATGAAGTTTGTTTACCCCTTTAATGTACCAGTCTTTCATCTTTGTATCATTGTTGTTTGAACCGTTAATATACAAAAAAGTTAAATTTGTCTGGGCAGGTGTTGCTATTTGTAATGTTAAACAAGCGATAATTGTTAATATAATCTTTTTCATAATAATTGAAGTTTATCATAAGTTTTTTTCTTAAACTATTTTTTTACAATATTTAAATTATATGTTATCTTTTTCTTATGAAGGAATTTTTTATAGGTTTATTAGACTGGATTTATAAGAAAAAATGCTATTTTTGTAAATCGTCAAAAGAATCGGTTCGTATGTGTTCGAGCTGTTTTGATGAGTTAGAATTTTTGCCGATAGGTGTTAGTCGAAAAGTTTATAAGTCAGAAGTGTATTGTGCTGGTGTGTATGATAAAAATCTTCAAAAGATGATTAGAGGTTTGAAGTATCATAGGCAATCTGATTTGGCATATTATCAAGCAAAATTTATGTGGCAATATTGGCAAAGATTAGATTTGTTGGAAGATGATTTTCAAATTGTTCCCGTGCCGATTTTTGAAAAACGTAAAAAACAAAGAAAGTATAATCATATGGAGCTTGTCGCAATTGAGTTTGCGAAGTTTTCTGGTTATGAGGTTAATTTTGACTTGATAAAACGGGTTAAAGATACCAAACCTCAGTATAAGTTGAATAAAGCTCAAAGAATGATAAATTTATCAAAAGCTTTTGAGGTTAATCCTGAAAAGTTTATTGATGATAAAAAGGTTTTAATAATTGATGATATTTGTACAACAGGTTCAACATTTGAAGAAATGATAAAAGAGTTTGAGAATGTTGGTATTTGTGATATAACTTGTTTTGCAACAACAACACCGTTTGGAGGATAATTTATTCCCTCGCCCATTTATGGGAGAGGGTTAGGGTGAGGGTATGATTTTAGCAGAATTTTCGAAGTTTTTACAACAGCATAACGAGGATTTATTAACTCGAAAAACCACTCCAATGCAACTTTTGCACGTTTGGCTAAAGTCTGTAATATATAAGAATCCTAAAACTAATATTGATAAAATTATTCATAAAGAAATCTTGTTTTGTGAAAATGAAACCGGAGATTATTTAATTGTTGGGAAATCTGATAGCGGTAGGGTTTTGGTTAGCGCATTGATAAAATTTGCAAAAAGTTACGATAATTATAATCAAGCAAAATGGTTAGAAATGACAGAACGTTCTTTCCAAAAGGAGGAAAACAATGGTTAATAAAATTGATGGAATTTGTAATGAAATTGTGATTCTTGAAAATGGAAAACGTGTAGAAAAAGATATTCCAGGGTTAAATATTACAATCAATGGTAATGGGAATTATGTTGAAATTGAGTTGCCGTCAAAGTTTGTTGCAAGTGCAATTGTAATTGATGGTGATAATAATAAATTTATATTAAAATCTACAAGACATAGATCTATTCGCTATACGACATTTGGGCTTGAAGGTGGTTCAGAAATGTCTATTGGCTCAGGTTTATCAACTTATCGGGATGTAAATGTTGTTGCCAAAAATGGTAAAAACGTTTCTATTGGTGATGAGTGTATGTTTGCTCGAGAAATTATGGTTCGCAATAATGACGGTCATATAATTTTGGATAGAAAAACTGGAGAAGTTATAAATCCTCCTGAAGATATTGTGATTGGAGATAATGTATGGATGGGAATGAGAGTGATGGTTTTGAAAGGAGCTGTTATTCCTAATGGCTCGGTAATTGGTGCAATGTCAATGGTTAATAAAAAATTCGACGAAGAAAACATTTTAATTGCGGGTGCTCCAGCAGAAAAAATTCGCTCTGATATCGAATGGCATCG
>JAZLBN010000001.1:0-41487 GCA_045613725.1 Candidatus Gastranaerophilaceae bacterium | reverse complement strand
TTATAAAAAGGGCTCTGAAATATCAGAGTCCTTTTTTATTACAAATTTTCTTTTATAAATCGATGTGCATCAAGCACATCATCGGAATTTATCGGAAGAGGACCTTCAACAACTGTAAAAGGCATATGTTTATCAGACTTACGATTAAAATAAAAAACAACATCACCAAAATCTTTACCACATTTATCGCATACCAAATTACAAAGAAACATATCACAATTTTGTTCAAGAATTTCAAGAGAATCTATAGTAAATTCATTCTTACATCTTGAACAGCAAAGATTTGAAAACATTGTTATTATGTCATTTCGAGTAAATTTATCCATATCATTTTAATGTATTAAATTTTGTAAAACTTTCAACTATTTGCAGTATTAATTGTTATTTTAGCGCAAAAAATGGGATTAATATACATGTAACCAAAGGAGGTTATCATGGCTATTAATTTAATCCTATTCGGTTTTATTGTGTACACTGCATTGATAGTTGTACCAAGCATCTGGGAAGAATTAACAACTGAAGGGTAAATTTACCAAAAAATATTGGTAATATGACACCAATTTCCCAAACAAAACAAAGGTTAATTTAAAATTTTAATTTCGTTTTTTTTGACATTTAGGAGAGTATGAGAAATTATTAGTGTAGAAAATACGTTTAACGGCAAAACGTAAAATTTGTTATGCTCAAATTATAATTCTAAAATGTTTGAATTATAATAAATATATGGATTACGTAAACAACAAATTTGATATCATAGTAGTAGGAGCAGGTCATGCAGGTTGCGAGGCAACATTAGCTTGTGCAAAACTTGGAATGAAAGTTTTACTATGTACACTAAACCTTGACAATATTGCACTTCAACCATGCAATCCGGCAATTGGTGGACCTGCAAAATCAACCCTTGTACGAGAAATTGACGCATTAGGCGGAGTAATGGGTGAAGTTACTGACGCTACGTATTTACAAATGAAAATTTTAAATTCGTCAAAAGGGCCAGCTGTAAGAGCTCTACGTGCACAATCAGATAAAGCTGAATACTCTAGATATATGCGTAACATAATTGAAAGTAATGAAAACATTTATCTAAAGCAATGTTGCATTACTGAATTATTGGTAGAAGGTGACAAAATAATAGGAGCTATTGATGAACTTGGCACTGAATACAAAGCTCAAGCCATTATTTTAACTACTGGTACATCACTAGAAGGACGAATTTTTGTCGGACTACAATCTTTCAGTGCAGGAAGATTAGGTGAACAGGCAGCTATTGGACTTTCAGAATCTCTACATAAACTTGGTATTGAAACTAAAAAACTCAAAACAGGTACCCCTGCTAGAGTTGATAAAAGAACTATAGATTATTCTAAAATGATTGTTCAACCGGGAGATGAGGAATTAAGTTTCTTCTCATTTAAGCCAAATAGACCAATAAGAAAAACTTACCCTTGTTACTTAACAAGAACAACAGAAGAGACTCACGAAATTATACGTGCAAACCTTGATAAATCACCAATGTATCAAGGTCTTATCCACGGTGTTGGGCCAAGATATTGTCCTTCGATTGAAGATAAAATTGTAAGATTTGCATCGAATCCTTCACATCATATCTTCATTGAACCTGAAGGACTCGGAACTTACGAAACTTACATCCAAGGTTTTTCAACAAGTTTACCAATGGATGTTCAGGTAAAAATGCTCAGAAGTCTTCCAGGATTAGAACACGCACATATTATAAAACCAGCTTACGCTGTTGAGTATGATTATATACCAGCAATTCAAACAACACATTCACTTATGTCTAAAAAAGTAAAAGGGTTATTTTTTGGAGGTCAAATCAACGGAACAAGTGGATATGAAGAAGCTGCAGCTCAAGGATTAATCGCAGGTATTAATGCATATAACTACATTAATGGCACTGAAATGTTAGAACTATCAAGAAGTTCATCTTATATCGGAACACTTATTGACGATTTAGTAACTAAAGACATCCAAGATCCATATAGAATGCTAACTTCTCGTTCAGAATATAGACTACTATTAAGACAAGACAATGCCGATGAAAGATTGATGCCTATAGGGCATAAAATCGGGTTAATCGATGATTCACAATTTGAAAGATTTAAAGAAAAACAACAACTAATTCAAGAAGAAAAAAACAGATTACAAGAATTAAAAATTTCTGCTACAGATGAAAACAACGAAATCTTAGCAAAATATTCCGAACATATAGATAGAGGAATAAGAGCAACAGAATTATTAAAACGACCAAACATAAATTACGAAATAATAACCGAACTTGATAAACAAACCCAAGAAAGAAAGCTTCCTAAAGAAGTTTGGGAGCAGGTTGAAGTAATAATAAAATACGATGGTTATATAAAACGACAAGAAGATCAAGTTGATCAAGCTGGAAAACTTGAAAAATTCAAAATACCAGAAACAATTGATTACTCAAAAATCGAACATATCTCCACAGAAACCAAAGAAAAACTTGAAAAAATTAGACCAAAAACTCTAGCTCAAGCTGCTAGAATAGGAGGAGTAAAACCTGCGGATATATCTATCCTTATGGTTATGTTGGAAAAAAGTACCTTTGCTAAAAAGTAAGCTTAACAGACTTATCAATATAACGCTTTGTTTGACGAGGATTTTTATATAATTTTAAGCCAGAAAATTGAACAGCTTTTTTATCAGAGCAAACAATTGTCAACGAACAATCTTGAGGATTCTTATACACAATATCCCCAGAGCTAGCGCATAAAAAAACTTTTTGCAAAATCTTTATCGAATAAGGATTAACAACAAAAAATCTATCTTTATAAGAAATATAAGTAGGCAAAAAAGGATGCAGAGCTTTTACAGTTCTAAAAATATCCAATGACGATTGAGTAGAAAAGTCCAACATTTTTTCATCCCCAGAAATATTAGAAAAATAAGTAGCTCGATGATGAGGTTGAGGAACAGGATTAACCGCATTATTATACAAATCAAAAATCAATTGTGATACCAATTCCCTTGCCACAAAAGCACTTTTTTCACGCAACTCTTTTGAGGTATCAGACTCTAAAATTTCAACCTTTTGCTGATACAAAACCGCCCCAGTATCAAATCCTTCATCAACAAGATGTAATGACACTCCAGAAAATTTTTCTCCGTTCAAAATAACCTGAATATAAGGATTAGGACCACGATATTTTGGTAACAACGAAGGGTGAACATTAACCGTAGCAATCGTTGGTATATCAAAAACGTCTTTTTTTAGCTTTTCTTTCCACGTTCCAACAATAATTAAATCTACATTATTTGATATTAAAAATTGTTTAAACTCATCTGAATTAGCCGATTTAAATTTAATTTGATTTAATTTTAACTGTTTTAATAATGAAACTTCTGCATCAGGATTAAAAAAGTCTTTTAGCCCCAATTTTACGTAATTTTCAACAGTATAATCATACCGAAAAACCCCAACAATATTAGCCCCAGCACAATGCACACCGAGAACTATATTAGCCAACATTAAACCTTTTCCTAAAATAACAACATTCATACGAATAATTATAAACTAAAAAGTGTATCAAACTCAAATTTGATACACTTTTTAAATTCTTGTACTATTATTATACTTCTTGATTATTTAATAATGAACGAACTTCAGCTTGAGCTTCTTTCAACTGAGTATAGTTATTAGCTGTCTGTACAGCTTTCACTTTAGAATGATTTGTTGAATGAGCTATACTTGTAAATGCTAAAATAAATGGCGACCATCCTAAAACACCTTTACCAAAAGATTTGATTGCTGAAGGTACCTTTTTCACTAATTCAACAGATTTATTAACTAGTTTATTATTTTTTACAAAAGAATCAATTTTTAATTTTTTTGCAAAATCAACAACATTTTTACCATATTTTGAAATTAACTTATCTACGCCTTTAGCACCTAACATCATAGCACCAATAGCTACACCAAAGGTTGCTATAGAAGATAATATTGGATGTTTTCTATCAAAGTTTCTAGCACTTTCGCTATTATTATTTAGAGCGCGTTTTCCACCGAACACTAATTCCATACCTGCAAAAGATGCCATCCAAGATGCTGCTGTTTTTGCGAAAGTCTTTAACATAGGAACTCTACCACCTGTTACAGCTACACCAGCAGCTAAACCTGCAGCTAAAGGTATTGACCATAAAATTGCATTTGTAATTCTATTATGCTTTTTATCATTAACTTGCTCTGAAGCAGTTTGAGTTGCCAATTTTCTTAAAGTTCTATCATCCATATTAGCAAACTCTTGATATACAGCTTGCTCTAAAGCTCTATTCCCAAAAGACTTTTGATTAATTGAATAGTTAGAAACTGAATTTACTTGCATAAAACACCTTTACCTTTCACACTTCGATTATACACATGTAAAAACGGAAAGTAAATTTTTTTGCTATACAAATAATAAAAAGTTATAAATATTTACAATTTATTTTATTTTTTATATCATTAAGTAATGAAAAAATTTAAAATACACACTATGGGATGCAAATCAAATCAATTTGAAAGTTCCATTATCATCGAAAACTTAATAAAACACGGAATGCAAGAAGTAAAAGAAATTGAAAACGCAGACTTTTATATACTAAACTCGTGTTCTGTAACGCACAAAAGCGATAATGAAGCTCTTTATCTCCTTCGTGCTGCAAAAAACAAAAACAAAATAATAACAACAGTATTAACCGGATGTTTTGCTCAGATAGAAAAAGAAAATTTACTAAAATACGAATTTATTGATTATGTTATAGGTAATGATGAAAAGTTACAAATGCATAATTATATATCGAAAAAAGAACACATCCATGCAAAAGATATTATGCAACAAAAGGATTTTAATAAAATCGAACTAATTGAAACATCGAAAACCAGAGCTAGTTTAAAAATCCAAGACGGATGTGACAATCGTTGCACATACTGTATAATATGGAAAGCACGAGGTAAAAGTAGAAGTGCTGATGCTAATTTTATTATCGAACAAATTAACAAATTCTCGAAACTTGGATTCAAAGAAGTAGTATTAACTGGAATTCACATTGGTCAATGGGGAAAAGAATTTGGACAAAATCTCTTAGATTTAATAAAGGAAATAGAAGAAAAAACAACAATCGAAAGATTTCGTTTGGGATCACTTAACCCCACTGAAATCACCTCAGAAATGTTAGAATATTTAAAATCATCAAAAAAATTCTGTCCACATTTTCACCTTTCCTTACAATCCGCAAACGATAAAACTTTGCACTCAATGAATCGATTTTATAAAACAGAATTTTATTTAAAACAAATAGAAGAAATAAATAAAACCTTTGATTTACCGTTCTTAGGTAGCGATATTATTGCAGGTTTTGCAGGTGAAACTGATGAAGATTTTGAAGTAACACGAAAAAACTTGGAAAAATCAGGACTCACTCAAATCCATACATTTCCTTACTCCAAAAGAAAAGGTACAATTGGAGAGAATTTACCAGATCAAAACTCAGATAATGTAAAAAATGCCAGAGCAGATATAATAAAAGAAATTTCAAAACACAAATACAATGATTTTATAAATAAAAACATTGGAAAAATACACGAAGTATTAATAGAAAAAAGACCAGACAAGCGTACAGGTAACCTCAAAGGTGTAACAAGAAATTATCTAACGGTTCAAATAATTTCTAACAAAAAAGATATTTTTAATACACTTCAACAAGTAAAAATAATAAAATACGAAAATGGTATCATATATGCCGAATTAATTTAAACCATAAAACTAAAAACAAACAAAAAGGGGACAAATTTTAAATTTGTCCCCTTTTTGTATATTGTTAAATTACATATTCTTTAAGAATGATTCGTAATTTCTTGCCAACAAATGAGTTTTAACTTGGTTAATCAGATCTAGAGCAACCCCAACCATAATGATTAGAGATGTAGCACCAATCCCTTGCAATGTTTCAATCTTAGTCAAATAACTAGCTAAAGATGGAATCAAAGCAATCACACCCAAACCAATAGCACCGATAAATGTAGTCTTTGTAAGAATTTTATCTAACGCATCAGCTGTAGGTTTGCCAGGTTTTATCCCAGGAATTGAAGATCCGTATTTTTTCAAATTATCTGCAATATCTTTTGGCTGCATATTTGGCATAATTGAAGCATAGAAGAATGTTAAAGCAACAATTAAACCAACATATAAAAGATAATAAACAATTCCATCCGGACTCATAATTTGATTCAATTTAACAATAAAATTACTAGCCGCAACGGACTTAATATTTGCTTGTCCAACAAGAGTTAAAATAGTTGATGGGAACAATAAAATTGCAATAGCAAAAATTATCGGCATAACCCCACCTGGATTAAGTTTAAACGGAATGAAAGAATTCATACCACCATAAACTTTATTACCAATTTGTCTTTTTGGATTAACAATAATTACCTTTCTAACAGCTTCTTGCATAATTACAATAAGAACCATTGCCAAGAAGAATATTGCAAGTAATACAAGCAAACCAAGTTGCATTTGCGAACTTGATTTAACAATTTGCATTGTTCTTGATGCATAAATAGGAATACCTGCCAAAATACCACAGAAGATTATTAATGAACCACCGTTACCAATACCTCGTTCTGTAATAAGTTCAGAGATCCACATTACAAGAACAGCACCTGCTGTTAATACACATATTGAACTTGCATAAAACACATATGGATTAACCGTTGAAATGATTGCTCCAGGTAACTGATGCAAGTACAACATAAATACGAATGATTGGAAAACTGCCAACACAACAGTAAATACTCTTGTATATTGTGACAATTTTCTTCTGCCTGCTTCTCCCTCTTCTTTTTGTAATTTTTCCAATGCAGGAATAACTACAGAAACAAGCTGAACAATAATTGAAGATGTAATAAACGGTCCAATACCTAGAGCAAGAATAGAAACTTTACCCAAAGCTCCACCGGTAAACATATCTAAAAAACCAACGATATTATTACCTTGAGCAATATTTGAGAAGATTTCGTTATTGATGCCATATAATGGCATCAATACTCCAAACCTCCAGACCGCAATCATAGCCAAGGTGAAAAGAATTTTCTGTTTTAATCCAGAAGCATTCCACATTGACATTAAATCTTCAGTAGTAGGCATCTTTACACTTTGTTGTGCCATTATACTAACTCAACCTTTCCGCCTGCTGCTTCAATTTTTTCTTTTGCTGATGGTGTTACATAAGATGCTTTAACTGTAATAGCTGATTTTACTTCACCATTACCTAAAACTCTTAAACCAACACATGTTGGGTGAATAGTAAGAACTTCTTTTAATGATTCAAAAGAAACTTCTTTCAAGCCTAAATCATCTAATCTACCAACATTGATTTGAGCATAGTTAAGTTTGTTATAAACTTGGAAGCCTTTCAATTTTGGTAATCTTCTGTATGCAGGCATTTGACCACCTTCAAAACCTCTTTTGCTTGAGTTACCAGATCTTTGACCTTCACCGTTATGACCACGGCAAGAAGTTTTACCATGACCAGAAGAACGTCCACGACCAACTCTTTTAGATTTAGATGTAGAACCTTCAGCAGGTCTTAAATCTTCTAATGAAATATTTGCCATATTATTTTCCTTCTTTCTTTATATTTATAATTTTTTTACCGTTAATTGGGTCACTATTTAACAATTTCTAACAAATGAGAAACTTTGTTTACCATACCCATAATTGTAGCTGATTCACAGTGTTCTACTACTTGGTTTCTTTTAGTTAAACCAAGACCTCTTACAACTTTACGTTGTTTATCTGAACAGCCGATTAAACTTCCTACAAGTTTAATTTTAATTGTATTTAAATTTTTATCTGCCATTTTTATTTTTCCTTTAATTATATTTGTAGTCAACATCAATAAATTAATTTAACAATTCAGCCATTGTTAAACCACGTTTTTTAGCAACTTCATTGAATGGTGTCAATGATTTTAAAGCTTCGATAGTAGCGTTAGCTGCATTTAGAGGTGATTTAGAACCTAATGATTTAGAAAGAATATTTTCAATACCAGCAAGTTCTAATACTGAACGAACTGCACCACCTGCAATAATACCTGTACCAGCTGAAGCCGGTCTTAACATAACTGAACCAGCACCAGATCTTCCTGTGATTGGGTGAGGAATAGTTGATTTAAAAATAGGTACATTGATAACATTTTTTCTACCATCAGCAATTGCTTTTTGAATTGCAATAATAACTTCAGATGCTTTTGCGCAACCAATACCAACTTGACCTTTTTGGTTACCAACAATTACGATAGCACGGAAGCTTAATTTTTTACCACCTTTTACAACTTTAGTTACACGGCTGATTTGAACTACTCTTTCTGTCCATTCAGATTGTGGTTTTTCTTCAGTTGTTTCGATTTTTTGTTTTCTAGCACGAGATTTTTTCCCTCTAGAAGGTTTTTCTTCAGCAGCAGCTTCAACTTCAACTGTAGCTTCTTCAACCACTGTTTCCTCAGCTGCAACTTCAGTTACATTTAATTCTTCATTGTTTTCCATTGATTTTACCTTTCTTGTAATTTAAATCTTAAATTAGTAATAAATATTTCGCAGGTTTTGGGTTTCCTACATTTAAATACGCCAAAAATAAAGCTATTTAAAGCTATTTGGAAATCGTATTTGAACTTTTACTTCTGACAAAAATTAAAATACCCTAAACACAAAGCTATGTCAAGGTTTATGTTAAGAAACTTTATCTTTATACTAAATATTTTTTAGATGTTGAATTTTTAAATTCGGATATAATACTATACCAATAGCATCAATTTGATAATCTTTTATATTATGTTCTTGAACATAAGCCAACACACCAGTTTTTATATTACTATATTTATTCTTCGTTATTGACTCCATTGGATTACCAAAAGCCTCAGTTTTACGAGTTTTAACCTCTACAAAAACTATTTTATTTTTTAACTTAGCAATAATATCAATCTCACAGAGTTTTGAAAAATGCTTATTGCGCTCCAGAATCTCATACCCATTCTTAACTAGGTATTCACAAGCTAAATCCTCACCTTTATTCCCGAACTCACGATTATTCACTTATTCACCTACTGCTTAATGCCTGCTCTAGCCAACTTCGATAAATCAAGCAAAGATTGAACATCTTGAAAATTCAAACCTTTACTCCAACGAGCAGGACAAATATCAATACCACCACGACGAGTATAAAGACAGCAAACAAACAATTCATCCCCTACATTCAACAAATCGTATAAGCGTTTATATATCATCTCACAACACTCCTCATGAAAATGATATTCACTTCTAAAAGAAACTAAATACTTAACCAAACTTTCTTCACTAATATGTTTTTCTGAATTGTAATAAATAAAAACATCGCCAAAATCAGGCTGATGCGTTACTCGGCAATTTGACCTCAAAGAATCAAACATCAAATATTTTTTTTGATTTTCAGAACAATCCTCTACCTCTAATAAATTTGGAGACTCTTTATATTCATCAATTTCGATATTCTTATCGTTTATCAACGTCATAACATTAATAAAATCACTAAAAATTTCAACTCGCTCAGAATCATTATCCAAAAACTCTACAAAAACATCAACTTTTAGTACATTCAGCAAATCACGACTGATTAATTCTGCACAAAGCGATAAGCACTCTTGAACAGATTCACCAAATCTATGCATATTGAACGAGTTTAAATATAATTTAAGTGACTTAGACTCGACAATAAACTCACTCTCACAACTGTATTTTAACTTTAAGACTCTAGTAACAGGAATTCCATTTTGCGTCATACAAGAAAATTCGTATGCGTGCCAAACATCCCAACCTTCAAAAGGTAAATCAGTTTGATTTATATTATAATGCTTTCTATTTTCAATTCGAGGAACCGGCACAAGCAAACACGGATTATAATATTCACAACCAGCACTTCTTTTTCCCAAATGAGTTGAAGCAATTCTATCAGTCTTATTTTTAAAACAATCAAATATAGCCATACCAGAATAATAACATAAAAAAACGACTACCTATAAAAAGATAGTCGTTTTCTGATAATCAAATCAAATCCTATGCTATATCTTCATATGCAGCAGGATTATTTAATAAATCATAATTAATCTCATTTTCATTATCAGCAATAGTTGCAGCTACAACAGCATCAGAAGCAACATTTAAAGTTGTTCTTAACATATCTGTTAATCTTTCAATTGTAAACAAGAATGCAAAGCCAGCAACTAGCTGCTCAGGGCTTAATCCCATACCATTAAGAATTAAAGCTATTGTAATCAAACCACCGCCAGGAATACCTGCACAAGTACTTGATGCAACAATAGCAAGTAACGCAATTTGGAATATTAAAAATGCATCTAGAGGTACTTGATAAGCTTGAGCTAAAAAGATTACTGCAACAGTTTGCAACAACGCAGTACCATCAAAATTCAAAGTTGCACCCAACGGTAATACAAAGCTTGAAATCTTATGTGAAATACCTCTTTTTTCACAACAAGCAATAGTAAGAGGTAAAGTAGCAGAAGAACTTGCTGTACCAAAAGCAACCATCATTGCCTCTGCAATAGCAGAAAACAACATCGGCGCTGAAACTTTAGAAAAGCATTTTAAAAATATTGGATACACCATAAACATTTGAATAGTAAAACCTAGTAAAAGAACCAATAAATACTTAGAAATAGCAGCAAATATACCACCACCAAAACTAGCTACAGCACTTGCAGTAAGAGCAAAGACACCAGGAGCTGCAAATACCATAATCCAATCAGTAATTTTCATTGTTGCAGCAAAAACTGATTCAAAAAACGAAACGATAGGTCTATTTACATCACCAACTCTAGCAAGAGCTAATGCAAACATTAATACAAATAAGATAATCGGAACCATGTTTCCTGTAGCTATAGATGCAAATGGATTATTAGGAACAAAACTTAGAATAAGATTTAAAATATTACCTTGCTCATGCATAGCCGCAGTAACAGAAGCCTGAACATCAGATGCCACATTAGCAGAAATATAATGAGCCGCACCTGTACCAGGTTTGATAAACAAAGCTAGTGCAGCACCAATAGAAACTGCTATAGTTGTTAATATGCCATAATAAACAACCATCTTTGATCCAAATTTACCTAATTGTTTATTATCCCCAACACTTGTTATACCTATAATTATAGCAGACACAACAAGCGGAATAACCACCATTTGAATCAATCTTATAAACACTTGTCCGATAAAGGTTAAAACATTATCAATCAAAGCATTTGGGTGTCCATGTAAAAACACACCTACCAAAACCCCGGCAATTATACCAAAAAAGATATGCCAATTACGCTTAATACCTAAACCTAAAGCTATCAAAATCTGCATGTGAAGTTTCATCTTATTTATCCTCTTACTTCTTTTATTAAACTATTTGACTATTCAACTTGTTCATTATACAACTATTTTGCCAAAATATCAATGCAATTTACAAACAAATACAATTTTGGAGAAATTTAAGTTGTAATATTATGTAACAATAGGCAAATTAATATTATTTTTGAACTTTAAATATATAAGTAGATAATGAAGGTAATAATTAGTGCGTATAATTCTAAAACCAATCTCAAATTTATATGATGACGCATTAGATGTAGCAAAGAAAATAATAAAAAACACTAAAAAGAATGCTACATCAAACGATATTCCTGCAAAATTATCAGACTTAACAACTGACACTTTTCAAAAAGCCAATTCTCACAATGTTATAGATATAGCAAAAACCGAAACAATATCAGCAAAAGCAAGTGAACCATTAGATTTCAATACAATTAGCACCTTAAACATTAGCAATTTAAGAAAACTTGAGTCTGGCAACCTTAGCGGAGCAACATTTGCAACAAAATCTCCAGAAGAATTATTAAAACTAAGACAAGCCGGAATAAAAAGAATTGTAGACTTCAGATCAGAAGGTTCAAGTGACTTTGACAAACTCTGTAAAGAATTAGGGTTCGAATATTTAAGACTACCATTAGATAATACCAGAGCAATACCAGGTAGAGAACGAGCTGGTATTGTAGTAACAGATGACTTTGTGAAATCAATAAAAAAATTCTTTGAAATGACAGATAAAGGTCTTACATATCAAGGTTGTCATTACGGAATAGACAGAACAAACTTGGGACTAACTTTAAATTACCTAATAAACCCAAACGCAAAAAGAGTTCCCCGCTTACTAACTTGGGGTGATTTCAGGTTTGGAAACGTCGTAAATAGAACAATAAAAACGGTAAAAAAACTTATAAAACAACTTACACCAGAACAAAGGCAAACACTTAATTTACCGAAAAACTTTGAAGAAATCCTAAACAACCGCATTTACGAATTACGAAAAACAAATGGTGTACTAAGAAACCAACAATAAAACAAAAAATATAAACATAACAATAAAAAAAAAAAGAAAAAATGAAAACAACTATCAATACAGTATCATACAATCCACAAAACTTGACTCAAAGAAAAATCCCATTTATGTCAAGCAAACTTCTTGCGGCGCTACAAAAATCAAAACTTACACCGCTAAAAAAAGATACTGTAGAATTAACATTAACACTAGCAGAAAATAACAGAAAAATAAATTTAAATAAAATTAAAGAATTAGAAATTCGAAACTTAAGAATTTTAAACGAAAGAGCGGTCAGTGGTGGTACATTTGAACATAGACCTATCTTTGATTTAAAAGCACTGAAAAGCTACGGAATAGAATCTGTTATTGATTTCAGAAGCGAATCCGGTGAAAAATTAATTGAAGCTTGCAAAAGAGAAGGTTTAGAATATTTTAGATTCCCTCTAGATAGCGTAAGAGAACGTACAAGTAACAGATATTTCATAAGAGAAAAAGGGAAACCTGTAATTATAAGACCAGAATTTATCACCGACCTAAAAAAATATTTTGAAATTATGAACAATTCAAATTGCTATGTCGGATGCCATTATGGAATAGACAGAACTAACATTGGTTTGTTATTAAATTACTTCTTTAACCCAAAATATAATGAGGTTCCACCTAAAATTAAATTCTGGCCAGGAGAATTCAGAAAAAATATTATCAACAGAAACGTGAAATGTATCAAGAAAATATTTAAATCTCTAACTCCAGAACAGAAAAAAGAATTAAACATTCCAGACAACTATGAAGAATGCATAAGAGAAAAAGTCTCAAGACTTTTAAGACATAACTACAAAACAACTCCTTAAATAAAAGAACCTCGATAAGGTTCTTTTATTTTAGAAACATTTTAAGCAAAATATCTTGCACCTTTGAATATGGCTGATAACGAATAGGTAAATCAAACCAAGTTTTTTTATCCAAAATACTTTTCTTGTGAGTGAAGGTATCGAAACCAAATTTACCGTGATAAGACCCCATTCCACTATTACCACAACCACCAAAAGGCATTTCAGGTGTTGCAAGATGAACAACTACATCATTAATACATCCTCCACCATAGCGACAACGCTCAGTAACACTTCTTATATTTCCCTTATCTTTTGAAAAAATATACAAAGCAAGTGGATTAGGCTTATTTTCAATAATATCAATAACTTCCTCAACATCATTAAAAGTTAAAACAGGAAGAATAGGTCCAAAAATTTCTTCTTTCATCACTAAATCATCCCAATTAACTTCATCCATAAGGGTCGGTTCAATTTTAATAAGTTCCTCAGAGAACTTTCCTCCTACAACAACTTTTTCCTGTTGTATCAAACCACACAAACGATTAAAATGTTTTGCATTGATAATCTTTCCATAATTATTATTATCAAGAGGACAACTTCCAAACTGCGCAGTAATTTCTTTTTTAATATTTGAAATTAATTCATCCTTAACTTCTTTTTGACAAAGGATATAATCAGGAGCAACACAAGTTTGACCACAATTCAAAAACTTACCGAAAACAATACGTTTTGCTGCGAGCTTTATATTTGCTGTTTTATCAACAATACAAGGGCTTTTCCCACCTAACTCCAAAGATACCGGTGTTAAATTTTCTGCAGCCTTTCGTAAAACTTCTTTACCCACATTTGAACTACCAGTAAAGAATATATAATCAAACTTCATCTCTAATAAGGCTTTATTCTCTTCCCTTCCTCCTGTAACCACCGACACATACTCAGGCGGAAATACATCACTAAGTAATTCTCTAACAACTTCGCTTGTATATGGAGAATATGCACTAGGCTTTAGGATAACAGTATTACCGGCAGCAATTGCATCGACTAATGGTTCAATTGATAATAAAAATGGATAATTCCAAGGACTTATAATCAATACATTTCCCCAAGGCACAGATTTAATAAAACTTCTGGCATGAAAATTTGTTAACGGAGTAAATACAGTTTTATCTTTTACAAATCGTTTTAAGTTCTTCTGAAAATACGAAATCTCATCCAAACATAAACCAACCTCACACATATAAGCTTCAGTAGCACTTTTACCTAAATCCTTACGAATCGCATCATAAATCTTATCTTCCTTAGCTTTAATCGCTATTTTTAATTTCTTTAAATAGTCTAATCTTGTTTTTACAGGTAAAGTCGCACCACTTTTAAAAAACTCTCTCTGCTTATTTAAAATTTCATTCATTTAACTATACTCCAACTAAAACTTTTTCCTCAGATTTTTCTGTTATTCTAGACTTCGAATTCAACATTCCAAACTTATCAGAAACGGTTGTTCTACACTCATCAACCAAAACATTATAATAGAATTTTTCTAATTCTATTTCATCCATCAGAACTGGAACCGGATAAACTGGATTCGCTTCTTTATCAGCATATTTCGCAAGTTTTTTAAAATCAGCTTTGTTTAAACCTTGGATTTTTGTAGAAATCCCCATATATTTATTCATATCTTTTATAGATTGAATAAATACACTAGCAGCTTCCTCATCAGACATTCTGTAATTACAAATCCCAGCAGCAATACCTAATTCTTTCAATTTTCTATGAATTGAACTACCATAAGCTTCTAATACATAAGGAATAAGGACTGCATTAGCTAAGCCATGAGGAACATTATACATACCACCTAATGTATGCGCAACAGCATGACAATATCCCACATATGAAACAGTGAACGCACAGCCTGCTAAGTATGAAGCTCTTAACATATTACGCCTTGCCTCGATATTGTTACCATCAACATAAGCTTTTTTTAAATTGTTATAAACCAAGTAAACAGCCTCTAAAGCTTCATGAACAGTCTTTTTAGTAGTTGAATTTCCGATATAAGCTTCAATTGCATGAACCAAAACATCCATACCTGTTGATGCTGTAATTGATGGTGGCAAAGTTCTAGTCACCTCAGGATCTAAAACTGCATATTTAGGAATCAGAGGGAAATCACTAATCATATATTTATGCTTTGTATTAGGATTTGTAATAACCGTTGCTAAAGTAGTTTCTGTACCGGTACCAGCAGTTGTAGGAATTGCAAACAATACAGGAATTCTTCTAAATACCCTTAAAATACCCGCCATTTTATCAAGAGATTGCTTTGGTTTTACAACTCTTGCTCCAATAGCCTTAGCACAGTCGATAGCTGACCCACCCCCAAAACCAATCAACGCTTTACAACCTTGAGATAAATATAAACTTCTTGCATCTTCAACATTATCAACCGTAGGGTTTGGAACAACTTCATCAAAAATAGAAACTAAAATATTATTAGTTGTTAAACTATCTTCTAATCGTTTTGTAAGCCCTAGTTTTCTAATACTTTTATCGGTAACTAGTAAAACTTTATCAATCTTTTTGGAATGCAATACCTGAGCAATATCTTCAACACTATCTAATATTGTTGGATTGTAATAAGGTAAAATTGGAATTGCAACCTTAAAACAAAATTGGAAAATTCTACAATAAAATTTCTTAAAAATATTCATATTCATACCCCTATAATTAACGATTATAACATAAACGTTATTTATTACTTATTCAAAATTTACTTTTTAAAATGAATCTTCCTTGCTCGTTCTAAAATCTGCTGAATCTTTGGTTCTAAAACCTTAGACCTATCATGAAACACTTTTGCCTGTTTAGCAAAATACATAGAAAAACCACCCATTAAAATAGTATTTAGAGGTTCTTTTTGTCTTGCACTAATCGCTGCCAAACCAAAATCAAAAGCACTCATAGCTGCAGTAAAATTTCTACCAGACTTTAACCTAGGATAAATTCTAACATATGCCTTACCCGGCTCTCTAATGCCTAACGCTTTTTTTATTAACATATTATTTTCTCCTTATTCTCATAAATTTATAAACCACATAAAAAAATTTTTTGACAGAAAAAGAAATAAAATAATATTCGAATCTATTTCACGCAATTTTTCATTCGAGTCTGCTTCTGCACACTTTACACACACAAAAAAAAAGAACCCTTGCGGATTCTTTTTTAAATGGTGGGAGAGAGTTGACGTTACTCGAACTGGTTTTGATAGAGTTTTTGACTTTCTTATACTGTTAATTGTGATTGATAATGATTTGTAATGTTTAGTAACCAACGACTTTAAAAAAGACAATTTCTTATAAGAAAAATACTTTATTTACATAAGGAGTTTATCATGGGATTTGGGAAAGTACCGCAAATTGTTAAACGAATAGGTGGGAAATGGGTACGCGTATCAGATGACGCTACTCGTAAATTTTTGGAAGATGGTAAGACATATATAAAAATGGATACTATTACAAAACCTAATGGTTTACAGTTAAAAAAAACACCAAATTCAGACGTTTTTGTATCAACTATAACAAAAGAAACTAATATTCCACCTCGTGTACTACCTCGAGAAATGAATACTGGAACAACAATTATAAAAGACTATGAAAGATTTAATAACTTTGAACCTTATTTTGCAGAATTTACAGATGATGTTCATCCGATTATTATGAAAAGAATTGAACCACCATTAAAGAAAAATATAATACACGTTTCAAATTTTGATCCTCCTTACGGTACTATTGCAGCGTCATCTAGATTAAATGAATGTCTCTTTACTGACAAAATAAGAGATTGTGCTGCTATAGCAATTGTCGATAAAACACAAAATTTACAATCATTAGTACATTGCTTTCCAGGTCAAAGTACTAAGAGTAACGAGGAAATTATAAAATATATATTATCACATAGTAATCCTCAAAATTTAGAAATTTCAATCATACCAGGCATAAATGAAGATACAGGAAGAACTATTTCTTTTTTAGCAGATATGGTTAAAAAGTACGCTAAGGAAGCAAAATTAAATTTTCTCAATTTCCCTCGAAACAAAATGGGATTGGGATATAGAGATGAAAGAGCAATTTTATTGTCAAATGGAGAAATTGGTTTTTGCAGAAATTTTGAGATTGGAAGCAGAATTGTTAATCCTACTGACAAGATTACATATTGTCAATCTCTATAAATAAAATTCGTAAAAAGCCTGTAAAGATGTCAGGTTTTAACCCACAAAACAAAATAAAAAAGGACCTTTAAGGTCCTTTTTTAGTATATGGGCGTGAAGATGCTTGAATTGTAGATGAGGATATGTAATCCGAATCGTACAAGTCAAGTATGCCTTGTGCTGACGAGGTTGTTTTATTCGCTCTGAATAAAACAACATTCGAGTCGGCTTCTGCCCACTTTACTCATAAAAAAAAGAACCCTTGCGGATTCTTTTTTTTAATGGTGGGCGTGAAGAGACTCGAACTCCCATGCTTTCGCACTAGTTCCTAAGACTAGCGTGTCTACCATTCCACCACACGCCCACGTGTGTCTTAGGACAAGTAATAATGTATAACAAGCAAAAAATAATGTCAAGCAAAAATAAAAGATAAATTATATTTATAAATTTGTAAAATATAAAATTTTATGTCATAATCTAGTTGTTGATATTATGGGATTTAGGGATTGAGCTATGGAATATAAATTAAAAGAGACAGTATCAAAAGACGCTTTTAGATACGGATATTTGGCAAAAAAAGTTGTACCATTTTTAAAGCCTCACTTATCAAGAATAATTTTAACGCTAATATTAGCAATACCATTAGGGTTACTAGATGGGGTTGTAGCATTTTCACTAAAACCATACATGGACTGCGTAATAAACGGAAAACCATGGGAAATATTTGGACATACAATTGAACAAAGTGTATTAGCTGTAGCTATTCCTTTTGGTATCATAATTTTTGCAATCGTAGAAGGTGCATTAAAATACATCAACAACTATTTAACAGATTGGACTGGAAACAAGATCTCTAACGATTTAAAAATAAAATTATTTAATAAATTAACAACTCTTGACCCTAAATTTTACGATATAAATTCATCTGGTCTAGTCTTAACAAGATTTTTTACAGATCCAGAAACCGCATCAAAAAACATTATCCAAACATTAAAAACATTTATAATGACAAGTTTTGGTATTGTTGGATTAGTTTGGGTCTTACTATATAACTCTTGGAAGCTTGCAATTATCGGAGTTGTAGTAATGGGATTTTCAATATTACCAGTTACATTTATTCGAAAAAAAGTAAAAAAAGTTTCAAATGCGACAATGGTTGTTGGTGGAGACATGACAACAACTTTTAATGAAACTTTTGCAGGTAATAAAATAATGACAGCATACAATCTGCAAAACCAACAAAACAAAAAGTTCGAAAAACAAATAAAAGATCAATTTGATCTCACAATATCATTAACAAAACGAGTTGGATGGTTATCGCCAATAATGCATTTTGTTTGTTCCATTGGAATTGCGGGAGTTATGTTTTATGGAAACCATCTAATCATAAGTGGAGAATTAACAGCAGGTAGCTTTGCCTCATTTGTAACTTCTCTATTGCTACTATATAAACCAGTTAAAAACCTTGGTGCAACATTAACAAACTTACAATCAACCTTTGTCGCTTTAGGTAGAGTATTTGAATTATTTGACTTAACCCCACACATTGAAAACAAACAAAACAATATAAAATTAGAAAACCTTAACTCAAACATCAGCTTTGAAAATGTGTATTTTGAATATGAAGAAAACGTACCCGTACTAAAAAACTTCAATTTAACAGTTAAAAAAGGTGAAACAATTGCATTAGTCGGCAACTCTGGCGGAGGAAAAAGTACAACAGTAAATCTTTTACCAAGATTTTATGATGTAAAAAGTGGTAGCATCAAACTTGATGGCATAAACATTAAAGACTACGATTTAAACACACTAAGAAAAAATATTTCATTTGTATTCCAAGATAATTTCTTATTCTCAGGTTCAATCAGAGAAAATATTTTGATGGGAAAACCTAATGCAACAGAAGATGAAATCAGAGAAGTTATCAAAATGGCACATCTAGAAGAGTTTCTAAAAACTTTAGAAAATGGTATTGATACATACGTTGGAGAACGTGGCACTTCATTATCCGGAGGACAAAGACAGCGTGTAGCAATTGCCCGAGCAATGATAAAAGATGCTCCAATAGTAATTTTAGACGAAGCAACTTCTGCTCTTGATAATGAATCTGAAGCAATAGTTCAAAAAGCTCTTGATAACTTAATGAAAAATAAAACTGTATTCGTTATCGCTCACAGATTATCTACTATTAATAATGCAGACCGTATTGCAGTGATTAATGAAGGGGAATTAGTAGAACTCGGCACTCATCAAGAACTAATCAATATAGAAAATGGCGCATATAAACATCTTTATGATATGCAATTTAAAGACCAAGAGGCATAAACACAATGAAAAGCATAATTATAAAAAAATGGATTGAACCATACAAACTTTTAGAATCAATAAAAAAACATTACGATTTTATAGATTACACATTCGACGGAAAAACAAAATTTGAAATATTACAAAATTTCATTGAGAAACTTAGTGAAGATAAAAACTCGGTAGGTTTATATATGAAAAATGTCAACAAGTATTATCTTTTTACAAAAGATTCGTATTTTAATATTTCGAATGAATTAAAAAGCAGTTTAAACTTAGAAGATTCAGACCTTGAACAACTACAAGATTATCAAACATCACTAAATATGGTAGATTTAGGCAAATGCGAAGCAAGTCTTATTTTTCAAGACTAGCAAATTGTTCTAAAACTATCCTTAGTTGATTATATAAATCATCAAGTGAAGAATTATTATACAAAACAAAATCAGACTCTTTTACTTTATCCTCTTGAGACATTTGCGCATTTATACGAATCTTAGCATATTCCTCAGTGTAGTTATTTCGTTTTATCAAACGAGTTAATCTTAAATTATCATCACAATAAACAAATAATACTTTATCAAACAAACGCCTCATGCCAGCTTCAAACATTAATGGTATCGCAACGAAAACTATTTTCTTTGTAGAGTTCTGTTTAAAATATTCTTCGATTGCAATCTCAACTTTTGGATACAAAATATCTTCCAACTTTTTCTTTAAATTAGCGTTAGAAAAGACTAGTTGCCCCAACTTATCTCTAGAAATTGTAGCATTTTCAAAAACCTCATATTCAGCAAAGGCTTTACTAATCTCGTCACAAGCCAATAGTTCATGACAAACCTTATCAGTATCGAGAACCAAATAGCCTTCAGTTTTTAAAAACTTTTCAACTGTAGACTTACCACTTGCAATATTCCCGACCAAAGCAACCCTAAGCATTTTTATTTGCAATCCTATTCAAAAAGTTTCGCAAATCTTTTACCTGCCCAGGTTTGATAGGTTTACAGTCTCCTCGTTTTAGTCCTTCTAATGTAATTGTTGCATGTTGTACTCTTTTCAAAGAAACAACTTCATAGCCAAGATGTGCAAACATCTTACGAATCTGTCTGTTTAAACCTTGATGTAACAAAACTTCCATTGTTGTAGAAGAATTATCAACCTCTAAAACATCAACTTGTGCATAGGCAATTTTATCAGGTTCAATTTCTATACCCTTATACATCACATTGATATCATTTTGAGTAATTTTACCATTAATCGAAACTCTATAAAGCTTAGGAACTTTTGCTGACGGGTGAGTTAATTCATTAATTAAATCCCCATCATTTGTCAAAATAATCAAACCAGTTGAATCTTTATCCAACCTACCAACAGGTTTTAATTTATGTAAAGACTCCGGCAGCAAATCATAAATTGTTTTGCGTCCTTTTTCATCATCAGCAGTAGTAATATATCCTGCAGGTTTATAAAATCTATAATACTCATGTTTAATAGGATGAATAAGTTTTCCATTCACAAAAACTTTATCCTTAGGTTTAACAGAAAAACCCAATTCGGTAACTTTTTTACCATTAACCATAACCACACCAGATTCGATAAGCTCATCCGCTTTTCGACGAGAGCACAAACCTGACGATGCAATATATTTATTTAAACGAGTACTTGACATTTTAACACCTCATTAAATACATTAGCTAAAACTTCTGGAACTTTTCTATAAAGTTTTCCTGCAGAAGTTACAGCTACAACAGTAACCTCAGATTCTGTATAAACTTTACCTGACTCTTTATTTGAAATAGTTTGCTTAAATACTGCACTTAAACCATTAAACGATTTTAATTCAGTCTCTACAACCATCAAATCATTAATCTTTGCAGACATTTTATATTTGATATCAATACTAGCAACAGGAATTACAATATCATTTTCATCACGCAAAGATTCTAAACTCATACCTTGAGTCTCAGTCCAATAGACCCTTCCCATCTCCATCCATCGAAGATAAGAACCGTGCCAAACAATTCCATAGGAATCAGTATCTGCGTAAAAAACTCTTTGTTCAAATGTATGTTTATTCATAAACTGATTATAACATGAAACAAGCATTTAGAATATTTTTAATGTAAAATAAAAATATGGATAAAAAGATTTCAGAAAAAGTTATAAGTCGATTAACTCTATATCATTGCATTTTACGTGAATTCATTACGAAAGAGCATGAATTTATTTCAAGTAAACAAATTGCAACACTTCTAAGAATAGATGACTCTCAAGTCAGAAAAGACCTTAATTTATTAAATAATTCAGGCAAAACAAGAGTGGGATATAATGTTAAAGAACTAAAAAACACTATAGAAAAAACTCTGGGTTACTCAAAAACAAAACACACCTGCATAATCGGAGCGGGGAATTTAGGAATGGCATTGGCAAAATATGATAACTTTACAAGTTATGGTTTAAATGTCGTTGCAATGTTTGATATAGACAAAAATAAAATCGGAAACAATATTAATGACATCGAAATCCTCAATATTAGTGATCTATCAAATTTCGTTAAAAATAACGATATTGACATTGCAATACTTACAGTTCCAAGCAAATTTGCCCAAGAGACCGCAGACTTAATCATCAATTCAAATATTAAATATATCTGGAATTTCACATCTAGAGTATTAAAAGTACCTGAAGACGTTCAAGTTTGGAACGAAAACCTAATGGGTAACTTTTTGCAATTCACCTACAATATCTAGATTTACAACAGTATTTAATTCGTAAATTTTCTTTAGCCCTTCCAATGTTAAAATAGGATTAACTTCATCAAAAGGTCTTTTCATATAATTGGCAATCAAACCACAATACCCACCAGTTGCAATAACTGTAGCATTTTCACCCAATTCTTCTTCACATTGAGCAATCAAACCATCCACCATACAAGCTGTACCTCGGATAACTCCTGATAAGATTGCATCAATTGTATTGTGACCAATCGCATTCTTAGAAAGAGATACATCTATTTTTGGCAGTTTGGAAGTTGAACTTTTTAAAGATTTAACCTGAGTATTTATACCAGGAGCAATAACCCCACCCAAAAATTCTTTTTTTGAACTTACAATATCAAAAGAAGTCGCAGTACCAAAATCTATTACAATAACCGCTCCATTATGTTTATCAGCCACTGCAACAGCATTAGCAATTCTATCTGCACCCAATTCTCGAGGATTATCTAATTTTATTTTGATATTCAAATTAATATCATGAGCAACAAATATTGACTTTATATTAAAGACATTATCAATAGCTCTTTTAAATTTCACATTCAACTCTTCAACAACAGATGCAATAACACACCCTTCGATATCGTAATCTTTAAATAAAGATTTTAAAAGTTGTTCATATTCTTCACCCGACAAATCTCTATCTGAAGCCAAACGAAATTCATTAATATATTTATCATTTTCAAATAAACCTAGGGTAATATTAGTATTTCCGATATCTGCAATTAACAACATAATAAACTGATCCTCACATATCTGAGAATCAGTTTATTACAAACATAGTTTTTATGCAAAATTATTAATCAGCATTAGTTGCAGCAACATGGCTAGAAGCTTGTGCTGAAGGAAAACCGTTACCAAAAACACTCGGAGCATGTGAACCAGCACCACCTGTAGACGCTGCTCGAGTTTTTGTTAACTCATCTTTATCTGATAAATTAGCTACAGAATAATCGCCTGAAGCTAACCCTGCTAAGTTTGCTCTAAAGTTGTTAAAAGTATTTCCAATTGAATCTAGTGGTCCGCCCATATCGAAAGCCTCCATATCATAATCTAACTTACTTAGATAAAGTTTTTTTTAATGAGCAAATTGCAGAAAATCAAAAATATTGTTACAAAACGTAACACTTTATAAATATTCAAATTTCGCTTGAAATTCATATTATAATCTTGACAAAAATTTATGAGCGAATAGAATTATTAGTATCGTAGAATACTAATTAAAAGTAGTATATAGTAGACAAAAAAGAAGGAGATTAATCTCATGGCACGTGAAAAGTATGAACGTACGAAACCGCACGTTAACGTAGGTACAATCGGCCACGTTGACCACGGTAAAACAACATTAACAGCTGCTATTACAGGTACATTAGCAGCAGCTGGTCAAGCGGCAGCTAGAAGATTCGATGAAATCGATGCTGCTCCAGAAGAAAAAGCAAGAGGTATAACCATCTCTACAGCACACGTAGAATACGAATCAACAACAAGACACTATGCTCACGTTGACTGTCCAGGCCACGCTGACTATGTTAAAAACATGATCACTGGTGCTGCTCAAATGGACGGTGCTATCCTTGTAGTTGCTGCTACTGACGGTGCAATGCCTCAAACTCGTGAACACATCCTACTTGCTCGCCAAGTTGGTGTTCCTAACCTAGTTGTATTCTTAAACAAATGCGATATGGTTGATGATGAAGAATTACTAGAATTAGTTGAAATGGAAGTTAGAGAACTTCTTTCTTCATACGAATTCGATGGTGACAATATTCCATTCATCCACGGTTCAGCTTTAAAAGCTTTAGAAGCAGTTCAAGCTAACCCAACTATTGCTCGTGGTACTGACAAATGGTCAGATAAAATTTGGGAATTAGTAGACGCTTTAGATTCTTACTTCCCAGAACCAGAAAGAGACTTAGATAAACCATTCTTGATGCCAGTTGAAGACGTATTCTCAATTACTGGTCGTGGTACAGTTGCTACTGGCCGTGTTGAACGTGGTATCGTTAAAGTTGGTGACGAAGTTGAATTAGTTGGTTTAGGCGAAACTAAGAAAACTACAGTTACTGGTGTTGAAATGTTCAGAAAATCTCTAGATCAAGGTCAAGCTGGTGACAACGTAGGTGCTTTACTTCGTGGTGTTGATAAAACTGAAATCGAACGTGGTCAAGTATTATGTAAACCAGGTTCAATCAAACCTCACACTAAATTCACAGCTAACGTATACGTATTGACTAAAGAAGAAGGTGGACGTCACACTCCATTCTTCCCTGGATACAGACCTCAGTTCTACATCCGTACAACTGACGTAACTGGTTCAATCAAATTCGAAGGTCAAATGGTAATGCCTGGTGATAACGTAGTTATGGAAGTTGAACTTATCAACCCAGTAGCTATCGAACAAGGTATGAGATTCGCTATCCGTGAAGGTGGTAGAACAGTTGGTGCTGGTGTTGTTGATACTATTCTTGAATAGTTTTAACTAACATCTCATAAGTATAAAAAAGACTTGATGAATTTCATCAAGTCTTTTTTTACTTCTTACCATTTTCTTTCTAAATCTTTAGCCCGAGTGTTGTTTCCAACGAATACTTCTTTTTTTTACTCTGTATAACTTATACCTAAGCTAACAAAGTTTCTAATATTTTTGCATTTGTTTGAGCTCTTCGAGCCTTAATTAAATACTTGTTTACACTTTCTTTAATCGCATTAGCATCAGAATCAATATATTTAACTTCATTATCTAACATATTGATATATTCGTGAACAGTCACCATTTGATAATTATTTTTCATTTTCTTTTCCCCTATACTAAAACAAGTTTACCCTAAAAGAGCGTCTAAGATCTCAGCATTTGATGTAGCTTTTGTTGAATTTCTTAATTGAGATCTATACATATAACTTCTTAATGCTTCTCTGATCAACTCAGAACGTGTACGATTCTCAGAATCAGCAA
The DNA here is from genome assembly GCA_045613725.1 of Candidatus Gastranaerophilaceae bacterium. Taxonomy (GTDB): domain Bacteria; phylum Cyanobacteriota; class Vampirovibrionia; order Gastranaerophilales; family Gastranaerophilaceae; genus Zag111. Next base: position 15,979 of record JAZLBN010000001.1, on the reverse strand, counting down.
CTAAATCTATTTCGTCTAAAAATTTTTCAGGCATTGAAATTAATACTCTTGCCATATTGGTCTCCTTTATTTTCCCTGTCGTATCCCCTTACATCTATATAAAGTATTTTTGAATTTAAAAATTGCCTAAATTTTAAATAAATTGTATATACATGTTACATTTCTTTACAATCTAAAACCCTTTCCACAAAAGACTTTCAACCCTAATCAATAGCAAAAAAGGACGATAAAAAGTTTTTATCGTCCTACAGCTTTGAGTATAAATTTTTATTTAATTATGCAAGTAAAGCTTCTATTACTTTTGCATTATTCTCATATCTTTTTAAGTTAGATAAATATTTTTCAACTTGTTTTTCAATTTCTTTTTCTGAAACAGATGTACAACTAACTTCTAATGAATTTAAATATGATTCAACTGTAACTAATTCGTATTTCATAATATCCCCTTAATATCAAATTTCCCTTACATTTATATAAAGTATTTTCAGATTTAATAATTGCATAAATAGTATATATTCTTTACATTTATTTACAAAAACTCAAAAGAGTACATATTACAATAGGTTTGGGGTAAAATAAATAAAGGATTTAGCTAGAAAAAGGAAATATAATAAATGCTTAGAACAGGAATTGTAGGACCTCCAAACGTAGGAAAATCAACATTATTTAACGCTTTAACAAATGCAAGAAATGCACAGAGTGCAAATTATCCATTTTGTACAATAGAACCAAATGTTGGTGTTGTAGAAGTTCCAGATGAAAGATTAGAGATTTTAAAAAACTTATGTAAAACAGAAACAATCATTCCAACAGCGATCGAATTTGTAGATATTGCAGGGTTAGTAAAAGGAGCAAGTAAAGGCGAAGGTTTAGGTAATCAGTTTTTACAAAATATTCGAGAAGTAGATGCCATTATACAGGTTGTTAGATGTTTTGATGACGAAAATACAATTCACGTAGAAGGTAAAGTTGACCCTATCAGCGATATCGAAACAATAAACACAGAATTAGCTCTTGCTGATATGGCATCAGTTGAAAGACGCCAAGCGAGAATTGCTAAAACAGTAAAATCCGGAGATAAAGATGCGGTTTTAGAAGATAAAGTATTAAAAAAATTGACTGAATTACTATCAGAATGTACATTCATTGATGTAAATAAACACTTTGAAGGTGATGAAATTTCAGTTGTAAAAATGATGAATCTATTGTCAACAAAACCCGTTATTTATTGCGCTAATGTATCTGAATTTGACTTAAAGGATGGAAATGCATATACTCAAAAAGTTAAAGAATACGCAAATTCTCATGGTGCTGAAATGGTAATAATTACAGCAAAAATCGAGGAAGAATTGGCTGAACTTGATAAAGATGAAGCTCAAGAATACTTAAAAGATTTAGGAATCGAAGACAGTGGTATTAACAGAATGATAAAATCTGTATATAACTTACTTAAACTTAGAACCTACATTACCGCAGGCGAAAAAGAAGTTAGAGCTTGGACTATCACAGCAGGCACAAAAGCTCCTCAAGCTGCGGGTGTTATTCACACAGACTTTGAAAAAGGTTTCATCAGAGCAGAAGTTACACCGTACAAAGATTTTGTTGAATTAGGCTCATATACAGCTTGTAAAGAAAAAGGTGTTACTCGATTAGAAGGCAAAGAATACGTAATGCAAGATGGAGATATTGTTCACTTCAGATTTGCAGTATAAAAAAAGGAGGTTTTAAACCTCCTTTTTTTTATTTGACTAACGCTAAATTTTTACCCAATTCTAGCTCTTTATTTTTATACAGTTCTGCAGTAATATTACCACTCGGTTTGTAATAATTTGAACCCGTAAAGGACAATGAAACATTATTAGGAACATGATACAGAACTAATGTTGTATCATCTAGTGGAATTGGGACGTTATTATTATTATAAACCCTAGTTAAATAATAATTATCATTTTCATCAATTTCTACTTTATAGACATCATTATCATCTTTAGAGTTTCTAAAAATTGTACCTTTACGTAAACCAGAGACACCCTCATTTTTGTCAAAGTTTTCATTTAAATACAATCTATCAATATAGATATTATTTTGTTGGTAGTTACGTCTATGGTCATTATGTAAACCTGTTGGATTAAAAATAGAAATAGCCATTCTACCATCTGTACTTTGACGCAATATTGACGATACCAAGATTCCATTTTGCGCTTTATTTAACGGCAATGTATAAATAGCACCATTGTTTAAAGCGTTACATTTAGGATTCTTACGAACCGCCATTACTTCATCAAAGTAACCTTTATACTTATCTAAAAATTCCTTGTATTTAGCACTACCTTTTTGTAACCACTCATCATGAACTCTTTGACGTCCTTGAAGGTACATGTTTTTAGTCTTAGTATCATAACCTGTAGCCGCAGCATCATCACCATCAAACATTGTTGGCATACCTGGTAATGCAACTAAATACTTCATTATACCTAGAAGTTTAGATAACGCAGGATCCATTACAGCTTCGAAAACATCATTTTCATATTTATCGGCTTCGACATTTGGTAAACGGAATCCATGAACCTCTTTTGCCTGTTTTAATACCATAGATATAGTAACGTCAATAGGTTTAATACCAAAAGCTTCTGGATCAAAACGCTTATTTAAAAATTTACCCTGAGCAAGATCTGAAATAGCTCTACTAATAGGTATATAAGCCTGATCAAAAACTTCTTTATTGTAATGATAATCATACTGATATTTATTCAAAACATTAACAAATGCAGGACGGATTGCATCAGCCATAGCAATAGCTTTTGGTGATACTGCACTAAAATCATATTGACGAACTTCATGAGCTGGTATTGGATTATTATCAAATCTATCATGAATGATTCTATAAGCAATTTCTCTATTTTTGTGATTATCTGGATAAGTTAAATCAGTATAAAATAGCTCCATATCCATTGCAGCACAATGCAAAGCTCTTGGCTTATCATGGTTACCGATAAACGTATACGAATACATCAATGAATCCAACGAACCCGCTCTAATAAACGGTGTATTTGATGCAACCATTTTGTTATAAATTAACTTTTGCAAATATCCAGCATCACTAAAACTTGAACCATCTTCAAAATTCTTAGTAAATATTTTTGAAATATCATTAAAGAAGAATGAATAATTAGCTTTTGATGTAAGTCCAGTATCACGCAAGAATTTTGGAATAATATCTCGTTTACTTGGATATTTTGCGGATTTATAACCATAACCTCGATCATGAAGGTTATCTACATCCGTAATCTCAGCAACTGTATAAGCATTAGGGTTTTTCTCAATAACAGCTTGAGTAAACATTTTCCAGAAATTTGTAACAGTTTTCCAAGTATAATCAAAATTATTATGTTTATTTCTCAATGCTTCTACATCTGCAATATCTTTTGTAGCATCAATTCTCCAATCTAGACCAGATTGTGTTTTATCAATAATCAAATCCGCTAATTGGAAACTTGCTAAATTTGTATCTTTAACAGTTTTTATTAAACTTTCAATTATTTCGCTTTCATCAGAAGTATCGATATTTTTCAAACCTCTTTTCAATGCATTTAAAACCATTTTAGCTTCATCTTGAGGAGATGCTGGTTTTGAAATACCCAAAGCTTGCAAAGAAACACCTTTTAAGTAATTGTAATCATACGAAATTTCACCTGAAGTTCTATCAATTGCAACTTCAACAGCTGGAGCCAGAGCCTTCACCACTGAATATTTAGATATTTCTGAAGTCAGTAAAGGTAAAACATACTTACCATATTCTGTAACATTATCACCATCAAAAAGTTTCTTATCTTCAGGTAAATACGAATCTAATTTAGACAATACAGTGTTTGCAATATCATACATTTCATTTGTATATATTTTATCCATTTGGCTGTATAAATGAGCATAATCTTTTTGAACATGCGGATTTCCAGCCTTAAATAAATCATATCTTGAAACCCCTATTTCAGATTTTTTAGAAGCTCTTTTTGAAATCATAGATGATGCCAAGACAGAAACCAAGTTATCTCCAAACTCAAATGAATCTAATGGAGTATTCATCAAACCTTGAATAATTTGAGATTTTTTATCCTCATCAGACAATTTACGTTTGTGATTATATAATCCAGATAACACATTTTTAACCTCTTCTAATGATACAGATGCTTTAGTTGCCTCTGGTAATATCTTATTATCAGAAATTGCCAAAATATGATTATACACTTTTTGAGGATTGTTATCATCGATATTTTTAAGATTTTGAGCAACATGCAATCTTAAAATATCATCTGTTTTCTGTGTCCAGAATTGACCGGAGGTAACAGCATAATCTTGAACTTGAATATTACCTCTTAAAATCTTTTCCATTTCAATTTTACGTTGATCTGTTTGATAATTTTTTAATGATAAAGAATCTGTATGTGAATAAACAAAGTTTAATTTCGCAATATCAGGATTAGCATCCCAAGTTTCAAAACCACTTTCAAACTTACCATCAACAACAAAGTTTTCAAACTTAGACAGCAGTCTTGCTGCATTAGGACTTTTTAATGATATCCAATTATCAGGATTTGAATCATTATATCGATTTAAATTTTTAATATTTTTATTATAAGTCTCAGGATTTATCTCAAACGCATATGGGAAGATTGAGTCATTGTGTGTGTGTAAATCATATACATTTGGAGTACTCATTTTTGAGTAAGTTTTAATTAGACTAGTTGTATCATATCGTTCTTCGTCCGTTACTAAACGAGTATCAAAGAACTGAATATATGTAGGTTTCTTTGAATCATAAGTCGGATTAGCCTTAATAGAAACAGTTCCTATAGGAGATTGTTTATACATATATGGTGAATTTACAATTTTATGAGATATGTAATCTTTATTTTTTGCAAAAACACCCATAGATAAAGGACCATCTTTTAATGAAGAGGCTCTAAACCAATTAAAGTAAGGTGAATCTTCACCCCAACGAAGTACATGTTTAAAGTGAACACCTTGCAACCCTTCATTAACAAAAGCTCCATCTGATACAAAATTCAAACCATGTGCAAACATTTTTCTTTGCAATGAAGCATAGTTATTAATATTACCAAGCGAGTTGGCCATTTGCATACAGTTTTTATTCCAGTAAGCATGTGCTGTAAAATCATCATCTGTGAATATAGGTAATGAAATAATTCTACCATATGCATCATATTCACCTTTATCAACTGCATATTCCAAACCAGCTAAGGTACCACCAAATTTATTCGTTAAAGTTTTAATACCTTCTTGCCCTCTTTTTTCTAATTTTTTATTAAGAACAATTTGATTTCTGTCATTATAAACATATCCAACTTTCTGCGAATCAATAATTACAAGCTTCATTGAACCGCCACGAGACAAATCGGATTTATTAGGAGTAACTACATTGAAAATATGTCTGTTCTCATTTTCATTTGAACGCTCATCAATAATATCACCAGCATCAACCCTAACCCTTGGGAAAACCTTATCTTGCTTATCTACCAATAGAAAATGATATGCAAAAGCTTGATTATCTTCAATCCCAAATTCTCTAGCAAGATCTATGCTGTTAGCTCCAGGTTTCATTAAATATTTATCACCGTAAGTTCTACTATACGCTCGCCCAGTCGTATAATAATTACCATAATTATCCTGCGCAAGTTTATACACTTCTAAATAGCAATTATCCTTATTATCATCATAAGGATAAGCAACTTCGAATTCACGAAACCCATCAGGTGACTTTACAAATTTGTATCCCTCAAATGAAATGGCTTTATTATTAGTCAGCTTTTCATTTTTTAAATCTAAACTTACTTTCACACAATACTCCTTAGTCACAATTATAACAACCCTGAAGAAAAATTTTTGATAGTTATAAAAGCATTATTAAGAAAATTTTACAATGAAAAAAAATAATTAGAAATAAAAATTTTATGGGCTATAATATAACGTGTAGAAAATACAATTAATATTATTAAATTCAAGGAGATAATAATGCTAATGACCGAAATCAAATGCGACATTAAAGATATCAATCTTGCAGAACAAGGTAAAAAACAAATAGACTGGGCTTTTAAAGATATGCCAGTACTAAAGACAATAAGAGAACGCTTCATCAAAGAACAACCATTCAAAGGTTTAAAATTATCTGCTTGCGTTCACGTGACAAAAGAAACAGCAGCTCTTTGTACAGTTATGCAAGCTGGTGGTGCTGATGCAGTATTAGTTGCATCAAATCCTTTATCAACACAAGACGATGTGGCAGCAGCATTAGTAAAATACTATAATATGCCTGTATTTGCTGTTGCAGGAGAAACTGTAGAGCAATACCAATCACATATTTCAGAAGCTATCAAACACAATCCAGACATCATTATTGACGACGGTTGTGATATGGTTTCAATGATTCACGAACAGTATCCAGAATTAATCGGAAAAGTTATTGGTTCTACAGAAGAAACAACAACAGGTATCATTAGACTACAAGCAATGGAAGCTCAAGGTACATTAGGATTCCCTGCTGTAGGTGTAAATACAAGTTTAACAAAACATTTATATGATAACAGATACGGAACAGGTCAAAGCGCATTTGATGGAGTTCTAAGAGCTGCAAATATACTTATTGCAGGAAAGACTGTAGTAGTTTCTGGTTACGGATGGTGCGGTAAAGGTGTTGCACTAAGAGCAAAAGCCCTAGGCGCAAACGTAATTGTTTGTGAAGTTGATCCACTTAAAGCTTTAGAAGCTGCAATGGAAGGTTACAGAGTAATGCCAATAGCAAAAGCTGCATTAGAAGGCGACATATTCTTAACTGTTACAGGTGATAAACATGTAGTTGATGTTCAACACATATTAACAATGAAAGATGGAGCATTCTTAGGTAATGTTGGTCACTTTGATTGGGAAGTTAACGTAGGAGATCTTAAAGCTCATACTACAGAAATTAAAGAAATCAGACCAGCTTTGGAAGAATACGTACTTGATAATGGTAAATCTGTATACGTAATCGCTGAAGGTAGACTTGTAAACCTTGTTGCTGCAGAAGGTCACCCTGCTAGCGTTATGGATATGAGTTTTGCAAACCAAGCGCTAGGTATTGAATTCTTAGTAAAAAATCACGGTAAATTAGAAAACAAATTATACACACTTCCTCACGAAGTTGATGTTAAAATTGCGGAACTAAAACTTCAATCTATGGGAATTGAAATTGATACTCTAACCCCGGAACAAGAAAAATACTTGAACAGCTGGAAATTAAGCTAAGATATAAAATATAATCAATATTAAAACAGACCCAACAAATTTGTCGGGTCTGTTTTAATATTCAATAAAAGCTTATTCTGAAACTTTTTTATTATGCAAAATTGAAGAAATTAAAGCTGCCACAATAAAGAATAACCCAATTAAACCAGTAACAACTTCAGGAACTTCTTTTACTGTTGAAACAAGCATGATAATAGATAAAGCCCCAATTGCCCAATGTGCACCGTGCTCCAAATATAAAAACTTAGCTAAAGTTTTCTTTTCAACAAGCATTATTGTTAACGATCTAACAAACATTGCTCCAATAGCTAAACCTATTGTGATTATCAGAACATCATTACTCAAAGCAAAAGCCCCTAATACACCATCTAGAGAAAATGATGCATCTATTAACTCTAAATAAATAAAACTAATCAAACCTGCGGATTTAGCAGAATCAGTAACACTCTGTGCGGCTCTCATTTCTTCATGTCTTTCTAAGAAATGAGCAACACCATCAATTAACATAAATGTAATCATACCTGCTAACCCTGAAAGCATTACTGAAACTTTAGATTCTGTAGGTATAAAATATTGAACACCAATAAGCATCAATAAAGAAATAATTATCTCAATTCCTCTTATATGATCCATACTTGCAAGAGGTTTTTCAATAAATTTAATCCAATGAGTTTGTTTTTCATGATTAAAGAAATAATTAAGAAACAATAGAACCAAAAACATCCCGCCAAAAGTTACAATTGGAGCATGTGTTGCATGTAAATAACCTGCATATTTTTGAGAATCAGTCAAAGCAATTTTTGTTACAGTTAACATATCTAATTTAGCAAAAATCGCAACAACTAATACTGGAAACAAGAATCTCATCCCAAATACGGCAATAGCAATACCCCAAGTTAGAAATCTATGTTTCCAAACCTCAGACATTTTTTCTAATTTCATAGCATTTACTACTGCATTATCAAAAGACAAACTAGTTTCTAATACAGCTAAAACAATTACAATAAATACAGAAGCCCATCCTGAACCAGGTTGAACATGTTCACCCCAGAAAAAAGCTCCTATAACACCTATAATTGTTATTATATAAGACCCTAAAAAGTATTCCAACATAAATAACCCTCTTAATTAATCTCAAACATTTATATAATAAAAGAAATGTAAAAATTTTAATATCATATAAATAAACTAAAAAGGATTCTCAATAGAGAACCCTTTTAAATTCTAGTTCATATCACTTACACTTGGAACATAATATTGAAATGTATCAGGTCCATTATCTGGGAAAACAAGATAAAATGGTTGATTTTGTCTAATCAAACCAGCTTTACCTTTGAATGTTGCAGGAAACTCTTTTTGAACCTGCAATTTTTCCTCATGATAGTTCACATAACTAACAGGAATAAATATGAAACCACCTTGAGTTGCTTGAACTTTACCAGTTACTTGAAAACCTTGAAACAACATTAAATCATAATCTAATCTTGTATTAGCATTCATTTGTACATGTAAAACTTGCGGAGGATTAGATACATTAAAATCTTCTAATGCAGTAACCTGTACAGTTTTAGCCTCAACACTTGAAAACATTGATAGAGATAAAACAAAAGTTGTGAATAACATAAATAACTTTTTCATTTGATTTTTACTCCTTTTCTATATTACTTTTATTATTTTCATCTTTGATAATTTCTTTTAAAGAACTTTTATAAATCTTTTTTGCACTTGGAAACTTCAAACAAAAAATTTGTCCTTCTTGAACATTCAAATCTTCACCTTTTTTAGCATAAGAAAATGGTGAAACCTCATATACTGAAGATACAGATGACTTAAATCTATTACCTTCTGTATTTTTTACAGCACCTTCGACCGCTGCAACACCCATCGAAAAACCTTTGACAAACAGGTTACCAACACCGACAACCGCTTTCTTTGCCACCTTGGCTTTATCGACAGTTTCTGTATAAGAAGCTTTAATGTTCAATTCTAAATCACTAACTTTGCCATTTGAATCTACATAAGATTTTGGCTCAAAGGAAAAATCAGCGTCGCGCTTTAATCTTTTAGGACTAACAACATCTACTAAATTACCATTTAATACAGTTCCTGATTCTAAAAAATAATCTTTTTTAATTTCAAGAGATTCAAGTAATATAACAGATATTGTTGCTGGAGGATTTTCTGTTGAAAAACCTGACAAAGATTGTACCGCTACTGTCTGCGCACAAACAGGGTTACACACAAACATAAAGAATATAAAAACCAAAAATATAAAATTTTGCTTCATTTTTAATCCTTTTTAACAATTATATTAACAAAATTTCAAAAAAATATCAAATTTTATAGAAATATCAAGCTTTTTTAAAATATCTTGATAAATATTTTCCAGTATAGGATTCTTCACATTTAACAATATCACTTGGCGCCCCCTGAACAACAACATTACCTCCATTAATACCGCCTTCAGGACCTAAATCAATAATATGATCTGCTATTTTAATCAAATCAAGATTATGCTCAATCATCAATATTGTATTACCTTGATCAGCAAGAGCTTGAATAATTTTAACAAGCTTATCCAAATCAGCCCAATGTAAACCTACTGAAGGTTCATCTAATAAATACAATGTTTTACCAGTTGATCTTTTATTTAATTCAGAAGCCAATTTAATCCGTTGAGCTTCTCCACCAGACAAAGTTGTTGCACTTTGCCCCAACTTCATATAATCAAGGCCAACATCATTTAAAGTTTGCAACTTATTCTTTATTGATGGAATACTATCAAAGAATTCTAAAGCTTCTCGAACACTCATCTCAAGAACATCTGCTATAGTTTTGCCTTTATATTTAACTTCAAGAGTTTCTCTATTGTAGCGCTTACCTTTGCATACATCGCATTTGACATAAACATCAGAAAGGAAATTCATTTCAATTTTCACAAGTCCATCACCTTTACAGGCTTCACATCTTCCACCCTTAACATTAAAACTAAACCTTCCTGGCTTATACCCTCGAACCTTAGCTTCATTTGTTTTTGCATAAAGCTCCCTGATTGGAGTAAATACATCAGTATAAGTTGCAGGATTAGAACGAGGAGTTCTTCCTATCGGAGATTGGTCAATATCAATAACTTTGTCAATATTTTCAAACCCTAATATTTCATCAACACCTTGCGGTTTTGGTTTATTTTTACGCAATTTATGTGCAGCATATTCATATAATAATTCTTGCATTAATGTTGATTTACCAGAGCCAGAAACTCCTGTTAATACAACAATTTTACCCAAAGGTATGTCTACATTAATATTTTTTAAATTATTTAAATGAGCATTTTTTATTTGTAAAAATTTTCCATTACCTTCTCTTATTGTATTTGGAATCGGAATAAATTTTTCTCCGCTTAAATATTTACCGGTGATTGAAGATTCTTCGTTTATAATATCATTTATTGAACCGCAAGCTATAATTTCACCACCGTAAACACCAGCTTTAGGACCAATATCAACAATATAATCAGCACTTTTTATTGTATCTTCATCGTGCTCAACCACAATCAAAGTATTACCAAGATTCCTTAATTTAAATAATGTTTTTATTAACATATCATTATCACGTTGATGTAGACCTATTGAAGGTTCATCTAATACATACAGAACACCACTTAAACCACTGCCGATTTGAGAAGCCAAACGAATTCTCTGAGATTCTCCCCCAGATAAAGTTCCCGCCATACGAGCCAAATCCAAATAATGTAAACCGACATCACTTAAAAACTTTAATCTCGCACGAATTTCATCAAGAATTTGTTTTGCGATTTTAAGATTATATTCTGAAAGGTCTAAATATAAATCAGTAACAAAGCGAAGTTCTTCTTCAACTGACATTTTAGTAAATTCATAAATATTTTTACCTTTAATTTTAACAGCTAAAGGGAATGGTTTTAATCTTGCACCATTACAAGCAGGACAAAGTTTTGCGTGCATAAACTTTTCAATTTCTTCTCTCCAATAGTCTCCACTTGCATCATTATAACGCTTTTCCAAGAATGGAATGACGCCAACAAATGGTTGATTATTGGTTTGATAACGACTTGTACCGAATTGTTTAACCCTAATTTTTACAGATTGTTTTGTACCATAGAGTATTGCGTGTCTATGCTCTTCGGGTAAATCAGCAAAAGGTTTGTCCATATCGATATTTAAAGCTGTACAAACAGAAGTCAATAAATCGTTATAATAACCAGTAGCAGTACGAGTAGCCCAAGCATAAATTGCACCTTCATTTATTGATTTAGTTTTATCAGGCACAACCAAATCTGGATCAACAACATAATCTGCACCTAACCCTAAACACCTATCACACGCACCATACGGAGCATTAAAAGAAAAAATCCTAGGAGAAAGCTCTTCAAAACTAAGATTACAATCAGGACAAGCTAACTTTTCGGAAAAAATTATTTCTTCACCATCAACAACATCAATAAGAACAAGTCCTTCCGCCTTTTTAAGAGCAATTTGAACGCTATCAGCAATTCTAGAAAACGCAGATTCCTTAACAACAACCCTATCTATCACAACGGAAATATCGTGTTTTTTTGTTTTAGCCAATTCAATTTCATCTTCATCAAGATTATAAATTTCGCCATCAACTTTAACCCTAACAAACCCCTCTTGTCTTAATTCTTCAAAAAAATTAGAATATTCGCCTTTTTTCCCTTTAACTAATGGAGCCAATATTTGAATCTTAACTCCATCACCAAGTTCAATAATTTTATTAACAATTTCATCCAAGGACTGAGGTTTTATTTTTTTACCACAAACTGGACAAAACGGGGTACCAACTCTTGCATACAACAATCTTAAATAATCATAAATTTCAGTAATTGTACCAACTGTTGATCTAGGATTGTTACTTTTTGATTTTTGGTCAATAGAAATTGCAGGAGATAAGCCATCAATATATTCAACATTCGGCTTATCCAATTGTCCTAAAAATTGTCTTGCATACGTTGACAAGCTTTCAATATAACGTCTTTGACCTTCTGCAAAAATCGTATCAAAAGCAAGTGAACTTTTCCCTGAACCTGATACTCCTGTAAATACTATTAATTCGTTTTTAGGTAGATTTAAAGAAACATTTTTTAAATTATGTTCTTTAGCTCCCACAATTTTAATTTCGTCTGCCATAATTTCATTATTATACGATTTAAAACATTTTTCAAATATTATAAAAGTAACTTTACAATATCTAAAAAAAATGTTATAATAGTTACATTCCAGACAGATTGAGCCGAAAATAATTGTAACCAATAAAGATTTCCTTGAGAAAGGAAAATTTTAAATGGGAAAAAAATCAAATTATCCAAATTACGCAACTGGTAGTGTAAACATTAATGGTCAAAACATAGCAACTGCTACACAAAACAAAAACAATACAGTTAGCAGTTCTTACAACATGAATGATACTGAACAAAGTATTTATGATGGTATCCAAACAAATTTATCAAACACATTACAAAACCTATTTGACATTTCTGATGAAAAACAAGAAATGTGGAACCAACAACTTGAATCTTACAAACAAAGTGGAATAAAAAATATTGAAGAGATCTACACCCCAATGCAAACTCAGCTAAAAAATGATATTGCATCAAGATTCGGGAACTTCGATAATTCGATATTTATGGACAATTTGAATAACATAACAGAAAACAAAGCTCAGGCTGTTGCTGATCTGAGTGAATCATTAACACAAAAACAAAATGAACTATACAACACAGAACTTGCAAATCGAATGAATTATATTTCATTGCTAAGCAACCTAAATACAACTCTAAACAATAACATGTTAAGTTATATGCAACTTGCAAACGCTAACTCTGAATCAGGCAACAACTATAACAACAATGTGTATCAAGCATCACTATACAATCCATATGCTGACACACTAAATGCTATTGCAAATGTAGGACAAACAGCACTTTCTTTTGTAAATCCAGTAAGTAACATTACGAATCAGTTAAATAAAACAAAATAGAATAAACTAGAAGAGAGGATAATAATTATCCTCTCTTTGATTATTACGAATTGTAACAAAATAAAAAAACTTTGGAATTAGCAAAAAAATAATAACTTTATATATACATATTAGACTAACAAGAAGAGAGCTATATGGTACACATGTTTCATATGGGCAAATACGGAAATGTTCGGAATGCTCATAACACATACCTACCCAGACAATTTAATGTTAGATACCCACAGCAACAGATGGGGTTCATTCAATTTGGTCAATCACACCATCATCATTACTCTGGCCCATCTAACATTACAATAAACAATGGACCTCAAGGGTTCAAAGGATTTATGCTTGGCTTATTCACTGGCATATTAGGCCGAGGATTTATGGGTATGTTTGGTTTTAACCAAGGTACCCCAGCTGGAATATATGGAGGTTTTCCAAACCAAGCCGGAATGTATGGTGGAAGTTTATTTAATAACCTTAGCTGCTTAAACTTAAGCAGTATGAATGGTGCTGGAAATTCTATGGCAGGATTAAATCCTACACAAGCAAAAGAAATGCAAAACTTACAAGCAATGTATAAAAACTTAAAAGTATTACCTAATGCAGATGGAACATACACTCTTACAAAAGGTGAAGGTGATAACTTCAAAACTGGTACATACGAAGATCTAATGAAAGGTCTTTCTGAAGAAGAAGTTACTGCATTAAAAGAATATAGTGAAAAAACAAATAACAAAGGTAACGCTAACGCAAATGTAAATGTAAATGGAAATGCTAATGTAAATGGAAATGCAAATGCAAATGCTAATGCAAATGCTAATGCTAATGCTAATGCAAACGAAAACGCTAACACTAATGTTAACGCTAACACTAATGTTAACGCTAACGCTAACGCTAACAAAAATGCTAACGCTAACGAAAATGCTAACGCTGACGCTAATGCTAATGTTAACGTAAAAGCTAATGGTAATGCTAACACAAATCAAGTAACACCAGCTAAAGCGGACGAGATAAGTGGTTATAACGGCAAGTTCACAGTTAGCGACAAAGTTCGTGGTAGTGGCAGCATCGTAAGAAACAGTTGCACAATTTCAAACGAAAAAGTTGAAGGTTTCCCTAAACAAATTACTGTTGGCAACTACACTTACGGCTATGTTAGAACAGAAAATGGCACAGCTATCTACAAATCTACATCTGCAAACTCTGCAGGAGATGAATATAGATTAGAGAAAAATACAGACGGAACATTTGAATTAAACCAATACAAGGGAATGAAAGGTGCAGGAAAAGCTGACAGAGCTCAATCTAGTAATAGACCTACTAAAAAAACAACCACTTCAAAACCTTCAGGTAATAAAACTATCAACAGAAGTATAAATATTGCTGGAAAACCTGTTAATATTGAATTTAGTATTCATACAGGTGCTATAGGTATGGGTGATAACAGTGGTACAGCAACAGCTGTTATAAATGGTAAAAAATATACAGCATCAATAGACTCTGCAATAAACCATACTACTGCAATGAAAGAATTAGCAAAGCAAATTAAAGACCAATTAGAGAAAGACGGATACAAAAACGTAGAAATACAAAACTCAAACTTCAACTTCCAGTTGTCAGACAAAGGAAAGACAGGTAACGTACAAAAAACCAATGGTACAGATTGGAGCAAGGCTGAAAACAAAGCAAAAGAAATGAATTTAAAAATCGAATTCAACATTCACACAAATTCTGGAAACTGGGGTAGCGCAATCGTAAAAACTCCAGATGGACAACGTATAGAAGTAAGTACAACCCCATCGTTAACTTCACAAAAAGCTAGAGAATCTTTATCAGCTGATATACAAAAAGAACTTAAAAAAAGAGGTTGGACAAATGTAACACTCGTAAACGACAACTTCAACTGGTCATACAAATAAACACTACAAGGAGGACATTATTAAGTCCTCCTTTTTGTAACGAAATGTAACAGAAATCAAACCTAACAGCAATTATCTAATAAGTATATACTTTATATATATAAGATAATATAAATAAGAGGACGAGATATGGTTAACATGTACGGCGCAGGCAAGGCTTTTAATTTGAGATATCAACAACCGAGTCTCCACAGACCAATTGCCCCACATAGAGCAAGAGCTTTAAACCAAGGCCCAATAATACAAAGTTGCGGCGGTCACCATCATTGTGGACCTCAAAACGTAACTATTAATAACGGCCCACAAGGTTTTTGGGGCTTTATGTCCGGATTAGTCAACGGCCTGTTCGGCGGTATGGGTATGGGTGGATTATTCGGCGGTATGGGTGGATTTAACCAAATGCCAATGAACACTTTCGGTATGCTTAACCAAGCCGCACTAGGTAACAATCAACAAGGTGGCATAAACGAACTTGCAAACCTAAAACAAATGTATTCTAAATATTCTGTAATCGATAATGGTAACGGAACATATACATTAACAACTGGTAACGGTGACAACTTCAAAACAGGTACATATGAAGAACTAATGAAAGGTATAAGTCAAACACAAGACGAAACTGAGACTACTAGTACAACAGATACTACAGGTACAACCGATACTACTGGCACAACCGACACTACTGGTACAACCAACACTACTGGTACAACCGACACTACTGGTACAACCGACACTAC